>CAZHCK010000096.1:0-8882 GCA_964530915.1 uncultured Cloacibacterium sp.
CTGAATCCCTTACCCAGATAATCTTTCCGTCTTTTCTTTTAAAATCATTTTCAAATACTTATTCTGAAAAATTAAGTTTTACAAAAATACAATTTCATTCTTACTTTTATCTTCTTGAAATCTAAATATTTCTCTTATTTTTGACAAGAGGAAGCTGTCATTCGATTAAAATGGCACAATAACACTTAATTTTCTATAAAATGCAGAAAAGAGAACATAATTTAATTGCAGAAGATACTCCTTGGAAAAAGAAAATTTTCAGGATTATCTATTTTTCTGATACGCCTTCAGGAAAGATTTTCGACTTGTTACTTCTTCTGATGATATTTTTGAGCACTTTTATCGTGATGATGGAAAGTGTTCAAAAAGTAGATGAACATTATCATTCTCTTTTGGTAAGTTTAGAATGGCTCATTACCATTACCTTTACAATAGAATATATCCTGAGAATTTCTGTGGTCAAAAATAAGAAAGATTATATTTTCAGTTTTTTAGGAATTATAGATTTTTTATCACTTCTTCCATTTTTCTTGAGTTTGTTCTTTCCTTTTACCAAATTTCTTTCCATTATAAGATTATTGAGAATGCTAAGAATTTTTAGAGTGCTCAATTTATTAGACTATATGAATGATGGTCAATACATCGTTCAAGCACTAAAAAACAGCTCTAGAAAAATTTATATATTTCTTCTTTTTATTATGATTTTGGTAACCATAATTGGTTCACTCATGTTTGTGGTAGAAAACGGTAAAAATGGATTTGTGGACATTCCTACATCAATTTATTGGGCTGTTGTGACTATTACTACAGTAGGTTATGGTGATATTTCTCCAGCAACTCCATTGGGTAAATTTTTATCAGTTGTATTAATGTTATGCGGTTATAGCATTATCGCTGTTCCTACAGGGATTGTAACCTCTGAAATGAGAAGAAAAATGGCCAAAACAAGACTCTGTGACAGATGTGGTAATAGTGAAAACGATGAAGACGCCAGATACTGCAAAACTTGTGGTGAAAAGTTATCCTAATTAATTAACATAAAAAAACGCGCTAAAATGCGCGTTTTTTCATTAAGTATCATTGAAGTAATCTTATTTTACTTTCACTAATTCTACATCGAAGATTAACCAAGCATTTGGTGGAATTACACCTCCTGCTCCTCTTGTTCCGTAACCTAATTCAGATGGAATCAATAATGTAGCTGCTTCTCCTTCTTTTAGAAGTTGAATTCCTTCATCCCAACCTTTAATTACTTGACCAACTCCGATTGGAATTTCGATAGGCTCACCTCTTTTGAATGAGTTATCAAACTCTTGACCATTAGTCAATTTACCAGCGTAGTGTACAGAAACCATATCACCAACTTTTGGAGCTTTACCTTCTGGATTAGTTTTTGTGATTTTATACATTAAACCAGAAGCAGTTTTAGTCATTCCAGCTTTTAAATCTTCTAATTTTTTAGCAGCTTCTGCTTCTTGTTTAGCGATGTAAGCTTTATTGTTTTCTTGGATTTTTGCTTTCCCTTCATTGAAGATTTTAGCAGCGTCATATTTTTCGTAAGCATCACCTTTAGTGAAAACTGTTACTTTTACGATTTTAATTTCTTCTTTTGGTCTATCTTGAGCACCAGTTTCAGAATTAGCAATCGCATCAATTACATCTTCTCCTTTGATTACTTTTCCAAAAATAGTATGTCTTCCGTCTAACCAAGGTGTAGGAACTTCTGTGATGAAAAACTGAGAACCATTAGTATTAGGTCCAGAATTTGCCATAGAAAGGTAACCTTTTCCTTCGTGTTTTAGGTCGTTTTTCTCATCATCAAACTTATAACCAGGGTCTCCCATTCCTGTTCCTTGAGGATCGCCTCCTTGAATCATAAAGTTTTTAATTACTCTGTGAAAAACAATTCCATCATAATAAGGAACTCCCTTAGCTTTTGCTTTATTTTCGATAGTTCCTTGCGCAAGACCTACGAAATTAGCTACTGTAACAGGTGCATCTTGATCAAAAAATTGGATAATCAATTCGCCTTTAGAAGTTTCCATTTTAGCGTAAACACCGTCTTGAAGACCGTTGTAAAAATCTTTGTCTATATTCATTTTTTTATAAATTGGAGTACAATTAATTAAAGTAATAATTGCAATAGTTAATAAAAATATTTTTTTCATTTTATGGATTTACAAAATTTTAATTTTAATGATTAAAGGCATGTCATTTGGGATTTTTTCATCATCACCATATGTTCCAAAAGCCAGAACTGAAGGTACCAAAAGTGTAGCTTGTTCTCCTTTTTTCATATATCGCACCGCATCTTCTACCGCTTTCAACTCTTCGAATTTTCCTAACGGAGCATCTATGTTTTGATTAGGCTTTTCGTATAGTTTTTCTTGGTTAAAATCATATAAATCATATTCATACGAAACCAATTCACCATCTTTTTTCTTAATTCTAGACTCAGAATCACTGATGTCTGTCCAATAATTTAGTCCTGTAGAATAGAATTTTTTGTCTTGCTGGTTTATCCAATCTTGAATTTGTTTTCTTTCTAATAAATTGAGACTTTTAGCCCTATTTTTAGACACATTTAAGTCTTCTTGTGATAAAACACCGCCAACTGGAGGATGAGCTGGTGAATTTTTAACACAAGATAAAAGTGATAATAATGAAACGAAAACTACCTTTTTCATATTGACTGCGAAAATACTAATTACTCAATAAATAACAACGAAAAAACCGAGAAAAGATTTCCTCGGTTTAAAATATTTAAAGTCTTATTTCTAAGCAGTTTCTAAAATATGCTTTTCTACTTTTACTCTCCATCCAAAAGGATCTTCAGCTTTATTGGTTTGAATATCTACCAATGCTTTTTTAAGAGTTAAAGCGAAACTTTCTTCTTCTGAAAGTTCTGGTAAAGTTAATTTTTGGTCTTTGTAACCAATCGCTTTGAAAACACTAGTTACCACGGCAGTTCCTACTCCCCAAACTTCAATTAACTCACCTTTTGAATGTGCTTCTAGAACTTTAGCAACTTCTACTGGCTCTACTTTTACGTCAATACCTTTATGTTTTGCTAATTGAAGGAAACTATCTCTAGTAACTCCATCTAGAATTTTTTCAGAAGTTGGCGGTGTATAAATTGTATCGTTTATTCTTACAAAAACGTTCATTGTACCACTTTCTTCGAAATATTTGTGAGTAGCATCATCTGTCCAGATGATTTGCTCATAACCTTCTTCTGCAGCTAATTTTGTAGGATAAAATGAAGCAGCGTAATTTCCAGCAGCTTTAGCAGAACCTACACCACCACTTGCAGCTCTAGAATAAAAATCTGAAATTTTCACAGAAACTGGCTCTGTGTAATAACTTTGCACTGGAGTTGCAACAATCGCAAACATATATTTATTAGCAATTCTTGCTTTTAGAGCTTCTTCCGTTGCAAAAATTAAAGGTCTAATATAAAGAGCCTTACCTTCTCCATAAGGAATCCAATTTCTATCCATATCTACTAATGCTTTTAAACCACCGATAAACATTTCTTCAGTGATTTCTGGCATTGCAAGACGCTTTGCTGACTTATTAATTCTTTCGAAATTTTTCTCAGGACGGAAAAGATACACTTCTCCATCTTTATCTTTATAAGCCTTCATTCCTTCAAAACAAGCTTGCCCATAATTTACGCCCATCATTGCTGGTGTAAAAGGTAGCGGACCATATGGCATAAGCCTGACTTCACCCCATTTTCCATTTTCGTACTCACATACAATCATATGATCTATAAATGCTGTACCAAATCCAATGTTTTCTGGGTCAAATTCCCCAATTCTTGAGTTTGAAGTTTTTTGAATTATCATTTTAAAAATTTTAATTGAGTTTCTACAAATTTAATATAATTTTTTAAATATCAAAATTTTAATTTATTTTTGACAAAAAATACTTTGAAAAGAGAAATAAAAACCACACTAGACGGAAGTAAAACATTGTATATCAATGATTTAGATGAATGCTACCATTCTCACAATGGAGCCATCCAAGAAGCAGAACATGTATTTATCAAAAATGGATTAAAAAATGTTTATGATTACGAAATCAACATTTTAGAGATGGGATTTGGCACAGGTCTTAATGCTTTAGTCACAATTAATGAATATTTGAAAAATGATAAAAATCATGTTTTTCACTATTTCACATTCGAAAAATATCCCGTAAATAATGAAGAAATCGTAGAATTGAACTATGCAAAGCATTTTACATTCGAAAATGCGCAAGAAATTTATCAAAAAATTCATGAATTAGAATGGAATAAAACACATGAAATTTTGCCAAACTTCTTCTTTACTAAATATAATTTGGACTTTTTCAAGATAAAAGAGATAAATTTACCTGCAATCAATTTAGTGTATTATGATTGTTTTGGCGCAAAAGTTCAACCTGATTTATGGGAAAAACCGCTATTTGAAATCGTAAAAAGCAAAATGAAAAAAGGTGGATTACTTACTACTTATTCTTCAAAAGGAAGTGTAAGAAGAATTTTAAAAGAGCTTAATTTTGAAGTCACTAAATTAGAAGGTCCAAAAGGAAAACGCGAAATGATTAATGCCGTTTTGCTGGATGCTGGAAGTCAGAAGCTTGAAGAATAAATAAATTTAAAAACATGATAGATAAAATCAACATAAGAGTTTACGCCATTTACATCAATGAAAATCTAGAAATAATGGCGCTAGATGAAGGTTATGCCGGACAAAAATTGATAAAATTACCTGGTGGCGGTTTAGAATTTGGCGAAGGAACCTTAGAATGTCTACACAGAGAATTTGCAGAAGAACTTAACCTTAAAATAAATGTTGTAGAACATTTTTATACACAAGAAGATTTTTTGGTTTCTAGATTTAGAGAAAACGAGCAGTTGCTAACAATATATTATAAAGTAGACATTTTAAACCTTGACGAATTGCAGATTTTAGACGAAAGCATAGAAAAAATAAAATGGATTTCCTTACATGAAGAAAATCCATTAGAATTGCCTATTGATCAAATTGTTTTTCAGAAACTGAAAGAAAAATTATTGTAAGATTTCGTCTAAAACTTTAGCCAGTCTTAATCCACCTGTTAACAATTGTTCTTCTAACAATCCTGAAAATTTATAATTATAATCATAACTGTAAACGCCATTTGGTTTGGTCTGCGTGTAGATTTTATTAGCTTTCGTGTAACTATCATATAACCAATTTTCAAGAGTTCCGGTTTGTATTTTTTGGATTTCCTCTTTAGATTTATAATCTAGCACTTTAGCAAACTCTTTATATGAATATCTTTGATAATCTACCAATTTTGTATCCCATAAACTGTGTAAATTAGTTTGGTCTCTATTGAAAGTTAACTGGATTAAATTCCCTCCTAAATCTTCCGCTCTTCCTACGTGCATTGGTTGGTGTAAATCTCCCATTAAATGAACCAAAAACTTAAGCGCTACAATTTTTTCGTCTTTTGATGAATTTTTGTTGGCGATAATTTCTTTTTGCTTAATAATTTGATTGTAAAGATTGGGAGTATTAAGTTCTTTTAAAGATTTCTCAAATTCTGTAAAATTCTGGTTGGGTTTTACATTCACATAATGCCAAACTTCTGTTTCTTTGTAGGTATTCAGCGTATCAGATTTCACGAAATCTGGCCAGTTAGCAATGTAAGCTAGATTTTGTTTTCCGATAATCTTTTTAAGCTTACGCTTCGATTTATTAGAAATGTGATTTTCTGCAATTTCTGCAATGGTTCTATGTCCAATAATTCCCCATGAGTAAGCTTCTGCTGAATATAAAATGCTTACCGTAAATAATAGTTTGAATAAAAATTTCATGTTATTTTTTTGTTTTAAAATCTCTGTAACCTTCATAAGGCTGCAAATATCCTAAATTCCAGTTAGAATACAAAAGAGATTCTACAAAAGCATCTTGTCTATTAGCATGCGGATCATAAGGTTCTTTAATGTCTACATCTGCAATATTTCCTTTTACATTCCACCAAAAAGCACTCCAGTTTCCACGTAATTCTTTTATGATTTCGTACACAGTTTTTCCTGTAGCTCTGTGCATTAATTTGGCAAAAATTCTACCTTCTGTAGTCGTCAAATCCCTTAATTGGGTTTCATATTGATTGGCGAGTCCTTCTTGCCTTTTTCTGATGTAAGCTCTTTTTCTATCATCATCTATTTTAGAAAGTTCATCTTGAATATCTCTGTACTGCTCAAGTGCTGTAATAAAGTAAGGATAAACTCTATTCAATTTTTTATTGAGAAAATAATAGAAATTACGGTCAAGTTGATTATTAAAATGCGGTCTTTGCATGAGAAGCAACTCATCCATCACCACTACTTTTTCTCCGTTGATTTCGTAAATTCTAGCTTTTTGCTTTTCGTCGTAATAAAAAATATTCCCGAATTCATCTTTCTGAAGTTTTTCTTTCGGAATATCTTTTAGTGCCTTCAATTCTATTTTTATAGTATCTTGTTGAGCCTGAAATGATAAGCTAAACAACAAAAGAAATATGGTGAAAATGTTCTGAAATTTCATTATTTTTACCTGAATTAAAATTTAATTTTAAGTATCACAAAAATCGTTCCTTTATATGAAATTTGAAAATAAATCTTTAAAATTTTTAGAAAAATATTTGAACACTGCTTCGCCAACAGGTTTTGAGCAGAACGGACAGAAAATTTGGGCAGATTATATAAAGCCTTATGTAGACGAAATAAGAGTAGACCACTATGGAACCTGCTATGGAATCATCAATTCAGAAGCGGAGTTCAAAGTAGTGATAGAAGCTCATGCCGACGAAATTTCTTGGTACGTAAATTACATTTCTGATGATGGAATGATTTACGTAATTAGAAACGGAGGTTCAGACCAAATGATTGCTCCTTCTAAAACGGTACATATCCATGGAGAAAAAGGCATTGTAAAGGGAGTTTTCGGTTGGCCAGCGATTCATACCAGAAGCGCAAATCCTCATGAACCAGTTCCGAAAATTGAAAATATTTTCATCGATTGCGGTTGTATATCTAAAGAAGAAGTAGAAAAATTGGGAATTTATGTTGGCTGCATGATTACTTATCCTGATGAATTTTTTGAACTCAACGACCGTTATTTCGTTTGTAGAGCGCTAGACAACAGAATGGGCGGATTTATGATTGCCGAAGTAGCGAGACTTTTAAAAGAAAACAAAAAGAAATTACCTTTCGGGTTATATATTACCAATTCTGTACAAGAAGAAGTAGGTTTATATGGAGCAACAATGATTGCACAGACTATAAAACCAAATATCGCTATCGTTACAGACGTAACACATGACACCACTACTCCACATATCGAGAAGAAAAAAGAAGGTCACATGAAATGTGGAGACGGACCAGTAATTGCTTATGCACCATCTGTTCATCACATCATCAGAGATTTGATAACAGATACCGCTAAGAAAAAGAAAATTCCTTTCCAAAGAAACGCTTTAAGCAGAGCAACAGGAACTGATACAGATTCTTTCGCATTTTCTAACGGAGGTGTTCCTTCTGCATTAATTTCTCTACCATTAAGATATATGCACACTACCGTAGAAATGGTTTCCAAAGAAGATGTAGCCAATGTTATTAAACTCATTTATGAGACTTTGCTTCAAATAAAACCAAACATGAGTTTAAAATATTTTTAATCAAAATTCATGATAATATAACGCTTTCAAGGGATTAGAACTTGGAAGCGTTTTTTATTTTAGATTTCAAAAATTTTGTATTTTAGAGCAAACGAAAAATCTAATGATTAATAAAACAGTAAAAAACGTAACAGAAGCTTGTGCTGACATTCAAGACGGCGCTACCATTATGCTCGGTGGTTTCGGTTTATGCGGAATTCCTGAAAATTCTATCACCGAACTCGTAAAAAAAGGAGTTAAAAACCTTACTTGTATTTCTAATAACGCAGGTGTAGATGATTTCGGGTTAGGTTTGCTTTTACAGAAAAAACAAATCAAAAAAATGATTTCTTCTTATGTGGGCGAAAACGCTGAATTTGAGCGTCAATTACTTTCTGGAGAATTAGAAGTTGAGTTGATTCCTCAAGGAACTTTGGCAACTCGCTGTATGGCTGCAGGTTACGGAATGCCAGCTATTTTCACTCCAGCTGGTGTAGGAACAGAAGTTGCCGAAGGAAAAGAAGTGAGAAATTTTAATGGAAAAGATTATTTGTTAGAATATGCTTTTGATGCAGATTTCGCTATTGTAAAAGCTTGGAAAGGTGATACTGCAGGAAATCTCATTTATCGTTCTACCGCTAGAAATTTTAATCCAATGATGGCGATGGCTGGTAAAATTACCATAGCAGAAGTTGAAGAATTGGTAGAAGCTGGACAACTAGATCCAGACCAAATTCACACTCCAGGAATTTATGTTCATAGAATTTTCCAAGGCGAAAATTATGAAAAGCGTATTGAACAGAGAACTGTTCGTTCTAAAATTTGAAAATTTGAAAATGAGCTAATTTGAAAATTTTAATCATGAGAAATGATAAACAAAATATAATTGTTGAAAAATCTTTTGATTTTGCACTAGATATTATTGAGTTTTCTGAAATAATAACAGAAAAGAAAAAATTTTCATTAGCTGACCAAATTTTCAGAGCTGGGACTTCTATTGGTGCAAATATAAGAGAAGCGCAAAACGCAGAGAGCAAAAATGATTTTATCCACAAAATGAAA
The DNA here is from genome assembly GCA_964530915.1 of uncultured Cloacibacterium sp. GTDB lineage: Bacteria > Bacteroidota > Bacteroidia > Flavobacteriales > Weeksellaceae > Cloacibacterium. The sequence goes on from CAZHCK010000096.1 coordinate 8,737, forward strand.
ATTGCAGTAAAAGAAGCAGATGAAACTGAATATTGGCTTCAATTGTGTGAAAAATCAATTTATTTACCAACCCCAAATGAAAAACTTTATCAAGATTTAAAATCATTAATTTATATTTTATCAAAAATAATTTCCACAAGTAAAGG
>CAZHCK010000097.1:0-8811 GCA_964530915.1 uncultured Cloacibacterium sp.
GTCTATTGAATAAAAAACTCTAAACTATTTCTTAGAAATTTCATTTTTCATCAAGTAGCCATTATATGAAATGGGTTGTCTGTCGTTAGAATCTATAGACACATAGGCATTTCCGTTTTTATAAACTTCTATGTAAATTACTCTTACATGGTCTACATCTTTTGGCGAAATGGTATACACTAAATTTCCTTTTTTGTTTAGAATTTTACTCAGTGTAAAATCTTTAGAAGTAAAACGGTAACTATTTTTAGAAGTATCATAACTTGGATTAAACATTCTGCCAAAGTATGGCAAAGTCACATCTAGCTCTTTTTCTTTCAAAACCACAGTATAACCATAATCTAGATCTAGCATTCTAGCTGAATTACCGTTTGGCATAGAATTCATAATATTGATTACATCAAAATTGGTAGGATTGGCTCTTTCTGCCATAAAAGTAAACTGATTAGAAGTTGTAATTTCCTCTAAAGTCTTAGGGTCTATATTAATTTGTGAAGAACACGAATATAAAAAAGAGAGTAGTCCAAAGAAACTCAAATAAATTAATTTTTTCATAATAGGATTGGTGTTGAGTTAAACTATTAATTATCAATACAAATTTAATGCAAAACTTATCAGGATTTAATTTCTTTTTTATATAATTTCTACATAATTATTAATGGAATAAAATTTGTTTTAAATTTGTTAAAAAATATTAAATCACAAAAACATGAAAATAAAAACTATTATCGCTGCCGGAGCCGTTTCTTTAGCATTAGTTGCTTGTGTTACGAATCCAATTACTGGAAGAAAATCGGTACAAATTGTGGGTAACGACCAACTCTCTGCAATGGGAGTGCAAGAATACCAAACTGCGCTTTCTAAAGCTAAAGTCATCACCAATACTACAGATGCAACTCGAGTAAAAAATGTAGGAATTAGAATAAAAAATGCTGCGACTAATTATTATAAAAGTATTGGTAGAGAAGCAGATTTGCAAGGTTATAACTGGGAGTTTAATTTATTGGAAGACAAACAATTAAATGCTTGGTGTATGCCTGGTGGAAAAGTAGCCTTCTACACAGGAATTATGCCCGTTTGTAAAGACGAAACAGGTATAGCTGTAGTAATGGGACACGAAGTTTCCCACGCTCTTGCAGGTCACGGAAATGAAAGAATTTCTCAAGCAATGATTGCACAATATGGTGGTGCGATTGCTGGTGGTGTGATTTCGAACGATAAATTACAACAAATTTTTAAAGTTGCGTATCCAATTGGAGCGCAAGTTGCTCTTCTTAAATATGGAAGAAGTCAAGAATTAGAAGCAGACCAAATGGGATTATATATCATGGCAATGGCTGGTTATGACCCAAGACAATCACTACCTTTCTGGGAAAGAATGGAAGCTCAAGCTGCCAATTCACAAAGACCACCAGAATTTTTATCTACTCACCCAAGTCCAGATACTAGAAGATCAGACTTAAATAAGCATATGACCAAAGCGCTTGAATATTACAAACAAGCTGGTGGAAAAATGTAAATAATTTAAAATAATAATAAAAACCTTCTTAAATTTTTTTAAATTTGAGAAGGTTTTATTTTAAAAATACGTTAAAAATGAAAAATTTAACAATTATAGGGATTCTTCTTTTAGGTATTTCTGGATTGCTGTTTTATATGACCACCAATTTAGAAGTAGAAGAATTTACACTTTCTCACTTTATGGGAATAATGGGAGGCGTAGGAATTGGTTTAATTATAGGAGGAATTGTAGGATATGTAAGTAAAGGCTCTTCTATAAAAGCGGAACAGAAAAGAAAAGAATTACAAAGATTGCAGCAAGAAAAGATAGAAATAGAAAAGCAAGCTGCTGAGTTAGCGCATCAAAATGTAAATCCAACTCCTAATAATTCTGATAATAGCAATCTATAAAATAAAAAATCTCCGCAGCTTTGCTGCGGAGATTTTTTTATGTTTTAATGAAATTTCCTTAATTTTTAGAAATTTAAACCAACCCCGAAAATTAATAAACTCGGTCTGTTATCATATCTAATCACTTCGTTAGAAGATACATTCGTGTTGATATACTCTCTTTGGTCATTGCTAAATGCACCTTCGTACCTTGCAGAAACTACCAATTTAGAAATAGTAACTTGTGCCCCGAACTGATAACCTAAAGTGAATTCCTTCGTCGCATTTTCCTTAAAATCATTAAACTGATTATCCGTAGAAAGGTTGTAAGAAGCTACAGGTCCTGCATAAACACCCAATGTTTTTCCTAATATGTTATACCCTACTAAAACAGGTAAATCTGCTCTGTTGTTTTTAACTTTTATAGTAGTATTCGTTCCATCTACTGTGAATTCTTTACTAAAAGTAGTGTAATACAATTCTGGTTGAATAAAAATACCAAGAGGTGTATCAATTTTTAGTGAAATACCAGCGTTATAGCCTACGTTATTTTTTCCTTTGTCTTCGTATGCATCTACAGTTCCATTTTTTATATTTTCCCAAGTAGGATCACCAGTTTGGTAGATGATATTGGCTTTCGCTCCGAAGGTTACTTGCGAGAAAGACAGCAATGATGCCGTTACAAATAATGTGCTAAATATTTTCTTGATCTGTTTCATTTTCTATTGTTGTTATAATGTTATCTATACTTGTTTTATTGATTTTGATAAGATATTCTCTTAATTCTTTAAATAATTCTGAAGAATAAACGAAATCTATCAGGTAATTATTGTCTGAGGTGATTAAAATATCTTTTGTTCCTTCCCATTCTTTAATTCCTTTTCTCAAGTATACAATTTTCTCGCCAATTGTCATTACAGAATTCATATCGTGAGAATTTATAATCGTAGTGGTATTATATTCTTCGGTGATTTCTGCAATTAAATCATCTATAACGTTTGCTGTAAAAGGGTCTAACCCAGAATTAGGCTCGTCACAAAACAAATATCTTGGGTTATTAACAATTGCTCTCGCAATCGCTACTCTTTTTTGCATTCCTCCTGAAATCTCAGATGGAAATTTTTTTTCTGCATTTTCTAAGTGCACTCTGCCTATTACTTCCTTCACCCTCTTTTTCTTTTCTGTAAAAGTAAGGTTGGTAAACATATCTAGAGGAAACATAATGTTGTCTTGAACCGTCATGGAATCAAAAAGTGCGCTTCCTTGAAAAACGGTTCCGATTTCTGCTCTTAAAGCTTCTTTTTCTTGACGAGACATGCCTACAATGTCTCTTCCGTCAAATAGAATATGTCCGCTAGTTGGTTCAAAAACATTCAGTAAACTTTTTAGAAATACCGTTTTCCCGGAACCAGACTGTCCTATCACTAAGTTTACTTTTCCGGTTTCGAAAGTGGTGGTAATTCCTTTCAAAACTTCTACACCATCAAAACTTTTTCTTAAATCTTTTACTTCTATCATTAGCTTAGGAACATTTGAGTTAATATTAAGTTGGCAATGATGATGGCAACAATCGTCCAAACTACAGCTTGTGTACTTGCTCTACCTACTTCTAGTGAGCCTCCTTTTACTCTATACCCAAAAAATGCTGGAATAGTAGCAATAAGGAATGCAAAAACAGCTGTTTTTAAAAATGCATACCAAATATAAAATTGTGGCATATACATTTGTATTCCTGCAATATAATCAGCTCTAGACCAATTTCCTGTGGCAATACCTGCAAGATGGCCTCCCCATATTCCGAAAACCATACTTATTGCAATTAGCAATGGATTGAAAATTACACTTGCTAAAATTTTAGGTAAAATCAAGAAATTTGCAGAATTTACTCCCATAATGTCTAAAGCGTCTATTTGCTCTGTAACTCTCATGGTTCCAATACTCGAAGTGATGTAAGAACCTACTTTTCCAGCTAAAATTACAGAAATAATAGTAGGCGCAAACTCTAGAATGAGTACAACCTTGGTTGCATAACCAATAAAAGGTGAGGGAATAGGAATGGTAGCATTTCTAAAGTTATTATACATCTGTATGGCAATAACCGCTCCCACAAATATAGAGGTAAATAAAGTGAGTCCAAAAGAATTTACTCCCAAGTCATTAATCTCTCTTATGAGAAGTTTAAAAAAAACTTGCCTTTTTTGAGGTTTTTGAATTACTTTTCCTAGAAGTAAAAAGTATTGTCCTATTGAGCTTAAAAGTTTTAACATAACCGTGCGAAGTTACATTTTTTAGGTTTAATAATTTTATAGAATTTCAATTTATTGTTCTAAATGGCTTTTTGGTCGCCTTTTATCACTAATAAAATGGTTTTGAGGATGATAACAATATCTAGAGTAAGGCTCCAATTTTTTACATAGAATGAATCTGCCAAAATTCTCTTTTTCATTTCTATTTCCATTTCTCCGGTGTCACCACGCAAACCGCTTACTTGTGCAAGTCCTGTAATGCCTGGTTGTACTAAGCTTCTCACCGAATATCTTCCAATTTTTGCCTTGTAGAAATCATCAATCAATAGCATATGAGGTCTAGGCCCTACTACAGACATATCTCCTCTTAAAACATTAATGAATTGAGGCATTTCGTCTAAACTGGTTTTTCTTAAAAATCTACCTATTTTGGTTATTCTGCTGTCGTTTTGTGAAGTAGTCTTGGTTGCAGATTCTTCATTTTCAATCATAGTTCTGAATTTGATGCATTCAAAAACTTCATCATGGAATCCATATCTTTTTTGTTTGAAGAATACACTTCCTTTACTGTCTAATTTGATTAATAAAGCAATGATAGGAAATAGCCAAGTTGCAATAAAAATTAAAACCAAAAGCGAGAATAAAATATCAAAACTTCTCTTGATAATCGCATTACTATAATAATGTAAAGGAAATTTAGAAGGCGTTAAAATCGGTTGAGTTTCTATGTATCCCAAATCATATTGGAAAAACTCATTTTGAATAGCACTTGGAATTAATGAAATTTTTATCTTATCATTTTCTGCTTCTCTATTGATTTCTTCAAGGAGTTTTTTGCTTAAATGATTTTGAGTAGGAATAAAAACGGTATGAATTTCTTTTTCTCTCCAAAAATTTTGAAGCTCCAAAATGTTAATTTCTTCATTGGGAAATTCATAAACTCTATAACCATAATCTTTACGTTGGGTAACAATATCTTTTAAAATTTCAGAAGATGAATTTTCTGCGATAAACATTACATTTCTGTAGTTTCCACCTTGTGCTCTAATGTACTTTAAGGTAAAGAAAATGAATGACTTAACTACAAATAAAATAATGAAGAGCGTGAAAGTAATCCAGAATCTTTCATACTTTAAAAATTCATTATTGCTGACTCTGGCTAAAAGTACAATTCCCAATAGAAAGATGAAAATATGAGTGACAATACGCTCTACATAAAGTGTATAAGTAAGGTTTCTAGGAATGGAATACAATTTTGTCCTTCCACTTAAAAGAATCCAAAAAAGACTTAATAGCAGAAGTGACAAAACGTTTTCTTCTGTTCTTGCTTTTTCTAAAACATATTCGTGTCTCATCAAAAAAAAGAACACGAAAACAGCAGCCACGATTAAAATATCGAGGATGATGATAGCGCTTTTAAAATATCTAGAGTATCTTAATTTCTGCATGTTTTAGAAAATAAAGTCCTTACAAAGTTGCTAAATTTTATGGAATATTAAGATATTTATGTGTTTGTACAGAAGCTTGCCATTTAGGATTTGCCAAAATAAAATCTGTAATCTTTGGATACATTTCGTTTCTTTTGCTCCATTCACTTTGTAGATACAATTTGCAATTTTCTGAAACTTTAGCAGCTTGTTCTTCAGCGAAGGTGAAATCATGGTTGTTAAATACTATGATTTTCAGCTCATTAGCTACTTTGTAAATTTCTTCTTTTGGTAAACCTGTTTTCTTAGGAGAAAGCGTAATCCAATCAAGTGTTCCGCTCATATCATAAGCTCCAGAAGTTTCGATGTGAATTTGGCAACCCAATTCCTTTAATCTTTTGGTCAAAATTTCTAAATTCCACATTAGTGGTTCTCCTCCTGTTAGAACAATGGTTTTACAATAACTTGCTGCAATTTCTGCAATTTCTACGGTATCCATCAAAGGATGCAATTCTGGATCCCAACTTTCCTTCACGTCACACCAATGACAACCTACATCACACCCGCCTAATCTTATAAAATAAGCAGCTTTTCCTGTGTGGTGACCTTCTCCTTGTAAAGTATAAAAATGCTCCATCACTGGGAGCATTTTTCCTTCTTTTAATAATATTTCTTTTGTTAAATCCAATTCTTAATCTTTATAAATCGTGTGTTTGTATGCTAAAATAGTATTTTTTAATAACATCGCTCTTGTCATTGGTCCAACTCCTCCTGGAACTGGAGTAATCCAACTTGCTTTTTTCTCGCAACTTGCAAAATCTACGTCTCCTACAATTCTATAACCTTTGGGCGCATTAGCATCTTCTACTCGGGTTATTCCTACATCTACAATCACTACACCATCTTTAATCATATCTTCTTTTAAAAATTCTGGATCTCCTAATGCAGTAATCACAATGTCTGCATTTTTGGTAAATTCCTCAATATGTGGAGTGTAAGAGTGTGTAACTGTAACCGTAGCATTTCCTGGGAAATCTTTTCTTCCCATTAAGATAGACATCGGTCTTCCTACGATTTTACTTCTACCGATAATAACACAGTTTTTACCTTTGGTTTCGATGTTGTAACGTTCTAATAATGTGAGGATTCCAAAAGGTGTAGCTGGTAAAAATGTACTCATTTCGAGTGCCATTCTTCCAAAATTTTCGGGGTGAAAACCATCTACATCTTTATGAGAATTAATCGCCATGATTACTTTTTCTTGGTCCATCTGTTTTGGTAAAGGCAACTGAACGATGAATCCATCAACTTCTGGGTCTACATTGAGTTCTGCAATTTTTTCTAAAACTTCAGCTTCAGAAGCGGTGCTCGAAAATCTGTAAAGCGATGAGGTAAATCCTACTTCTTTACAATCTTTTATTTTGCTGGCAACGTATGTTTCGCTCGCGCCGTTGTTTCCTACTAAAATTGCTGCGAGATGAGGAGCTCTTTTACCGCTTGCAATAATTTTTTCTACGTCTGCTTTAATTTCAGCCTTTATTTCTTTTGAAACTTTTAGACCGTCGAGAATTTGTGCCATGTTTTTTCTTTTTATTTACTTTTTAGATTTATTTCAAATTTACTTATTTTCTTTGAAATAGTTTATTAAACCATTTGTAGAAGAATCATGTGAGTTTACTTTCTCATTATCAGTAAGTTCTGGCAGAATTTTTCCTGCTAAAACTTTTCCTAATTCTACACCAAATTGGTCAAAACTAAATACATTCCAAATCACACCTTGTACGAAGATTTTGTGTTCATAAAGTGAGATGAGTTGTCCTAATGAAAATGGAGTTAGTTCGTTGATAAAGAATGAATTAGTAGGAGTATTTCCCATGAAGGTTTTGAATTTTACTAATTTTTCAATTTCTTCTTCAGATTTTCCTTCTTTTACCAATTCTGCTCTTGCTTCGTCTTCGCTTTTTCCGAATGCAAGTGCCTCAGTTTGAGCGAAAAAGTTCGCCAATAATTTCTCTTGATGGTCAGAAACTTCGTTGCAAGATTTTACATAAGCGATAAAATCAGCAGGGATTAATTCTGTTCCTTGGTGAATCAATTGATAGAAAGCATGTTGACCATTTGTTCCTGGTTCTCCCCAAATAATTGGACCAGTTTGATAGGTTACATATTCGCCATTTCTGTCTACAGATTTTCCGTTAGATTCCATATCTCCTTGTTGAAGATACGCCGCAAATCTATCCAAATACTGTGAATATGGTAAAATAGCGTAAGAACTTGCATCAAAGAAATTTCTGTACCAAATTCCCAAAAGTCCCATTAAAACAGGAATGTTTTCTTTGAAATCTGCCGTTTGGAAATGTACATCGGTTTCGTAAGCTCCTTTCAATAAATTTTCAAAATTTTCATAACCCACTGCTAGAACGATGCTTAAACCAATAGCACTCCAAAGTGAGTATCTTCCGCCAACCCAATCCCAGAACTCGAAGATGTTTTCTTCTGCAATTCCGAACGCTTTAACAGCTTGAATATTAGTAGATAAAGCTACAAAATGTTTTGCTACATCTTCTTCTTTTCCAGCTTTTAAGAACCAAGATTTAGCAGAATTGGCATTGGTCATGGTTTCTTGAGTGGTGAAAGTTTTAGAAGCGACAATGAAAAGCGTAGTTTCTGGATTTAAGTTTTTCACTACTTCTGCCATGTGATTTCCGTCTACATTCGAAACGAAATGTACATTTAATCTTGTTTTGAAGTGTTTAAGCGCCGAAACTACCATTACAGGTCCTAAATCTGAACCTCCAATTCCAATGTTTACCACATCAGTAATTTCTTTTCCGCTGAAACCTTTGTGCTCTCCTGAAATTACTTTTTCAGAGAAAGCTTTCATATGGTCAAGAACCTTTTTGATTCCTGGTTTTATGTTTGCGCCGCCTACAAGAATTTCTTTGTCAGAAAAATCTCTCAAAGCAGTGTGAAGAACTGCTCTTTTCTCGGTTTCATTTATTTTTTCACCAGAAAACATAGCGTTAATAGCAGCTTTCAATTGTGTTTCTTCTGCCAATTGAAGCAATAAATCAAATGCTTTTTGGTCAATTAAATTTTTAGAAAAATCAAAAAGATAATTTTCTTTTTTTACTGAAAACTCTTGGAAACGATCAGCATTTTCTTGAAAAAGTGTTCTTAGGTCAAAATCATTTTGTGCAAAATGTTCGTTGAGTAATTTCCAAGCTTGAGTGTTTTCTGGATTTATT
>CAZHCK010000098.1:0-8706 GCA_964530915.1 uncultured Cloacibacterium sp.
CTGGTGCACTGAAATTTTTAGAGGAAAAAAATATTTTTCCAGAAGTCATTTCAGGAACGAGTGCTGGTGCAATTGTTGGCGGATTGTATTCTTTTGGAAAATCTCCAGATGAGATTTTAGAATTTTTTAAATCGGTTTATTTTTTCAATTGGAAACATTTTACTTTGACTAAACCGGGATTTATCAATTCTGAAGTTTTTAGATTGTACTTGAAACCCATTATTGGAGAAATTAAAATTAAGGATTTAAAATTAGAATTGCTGATTACAGCGACTGATTTGGTTCAAGGTGTTACGCATGTTTTTGATGGAGACACTTATTTGCTTGATGCGATTATAGCTTCATGTTCGGTTCCTGGTTTGACCAGTCCTTTCCAAAAAGATGGAATGTTATTAAGTGATGGAGGAATTTTGAATAATTTTCCTTCAAATTTAATCAGAGAGAAATGTGAAAAACTAATTGGAGTATATGTTTCGCCACTTCAAGACATTGAAGGCAAACAACTCAATAGTATAAAAGCAGTTTCTACCAGAGCTTATGAATTGCTGAGCCATAGTGTAGAAAATAATAAATTTAGAGATTGTGACTGGTTTATTTCTCCCAAAGAATTATCCAATTATGGAATGTTCGAGAGCAATAAAGCCAGAATGGACGAAATCTTTAAATTGGGTTACGACGAAGCAGTAAAAACTTTCCCCGAAAATTTTTAATATTTTCTAAAAAACATATTTCGAATAGACTAAAACTCCTGTAATTAAGGAAAGTAGAGTAGCCGTTACAACACTTGCGGCTGCTAAATCTTTGATTAAACCTATTTTTTCATTGAAATGAGGTTCTATGAAATCACAAATTTTTTCAATGGCTGTATTGATGATTTCTGCAATGAGAACCAAAAAACAAACGATAAAAATTAAAACAGCGTCTGTAGAATTTAATTGAAAATAAACAATTAAAAATAAATTAATAACAAGTGCTAAAACTTCTAACTGAAAATTTCTTTCGGTTTTTAGCATCCAAAAAAGTCCTTTGAAAGCATAATAAACACTTTTGTAAAACGGAGGTCTTTTCATTACCAATTTTTATCAACCATGTAAATAAGTTGTGTCATAACAACAGCTCCTAACAATAATTCTCTGCGATTTACTTTTTCGAAAGTGTCTTCTGGAGTATGATGAATGTCAAAATATCTTTGTGAATCTGTTACCAATCCAGAGGCAGGAATTTTAAGTTCTCTAAGAGGTTCTATGTCTACGCCAGAATGATCTCCTGCAAATTCATAAATTCCGTATGGGTTAAAAAGTTTTTCCCAAGATTTCATAGATTTGGCTTTATCAGGATGCATTCCTAAGCTAAAACTTCTCGGCGTAAAACCTCCACTGTCACTTTCTAGGGCAAAAATGTGTGGTTCTTCAGATTTTTTTACCGTTTCCATGTACGTTCTGCCGCCTCTAACACCATTTTCTTCATTGGCAAAACAAACAACCCTTATGGTATGATTATTTTTGAGTTTTAAATTTTTGAAAGTTCTCAGTACTTCTATGCTTTGAACAATTCCAGCACCATCATCATGAGCGCCTTCACCTACATCCCAAGAATCAAGATGTGCACCTACTACAATTACTTTTTCGTCTGAATTTCCTTTGATTTCGCCAATGACAGATTTGGTCATCATTTGACCATTCATTCCACAATTAGAATTGAGAACAGCTTGAACTTTTTGTTTTTTGAGTAAAATTTCTTCTAAATAATCCGCAGATTCTGCACCGATGGCTACCGCAGGAATTTTAGGGATTCCGTCTTCGTAACGAGTAGAACCAGTATGAGGAACATCGTCAAAAGAAGAAGTGAGAGAACGAATGATTACTGCTTTTCCGCCTTTTTTTGCTACTTCAGATGGAGTAACTCTTCTGTATTTTCCGGCATCTCCGTAAGCTTGTCCTGTTACCACAAATTCTTGTTTAAAGGCATAGTTAAAAAACACAATTTTATCTTTTACGGCGTAATCTGGTAGTTTTTCGAAATCTTCTAAAGTTTTTACTAAAATCACTTCGCCTTCCAAATCTTTACCTTTGGTTCCTTCGGAATTGCCTAAAGAAAGCATTTTTACTTCTTTCCATTTTCCGTGATTCACTCTTAACTTTAAAGATTCGTCACCACGAGTCCAAACGTTTACCATTACAGGTTGAAACCAAACTTGATCTGCACCAGCTTCTAGCAATTTTTTCATCGCCCAGTCTGCAGATTTTTCGTAATTACTGCTTCCTGATAATCTACTGCCAATATCTTTGGTTAATTCTCTTAGGTCTTCATAAGATTTACCATTGACCAAAATTTCGTCTGAAATTTTCTTGAATTGAAGAGAATCTTGTTTAAAATTTTGAGACCAAAAAAATCCGCCCAAAAAGAGCGGAAGTATGTAAAGTAGTTTCTTCATGTTCTGATTTCTTTTTGGAAATCTAAAAGTACTATTTTTTTGTAATAAATCAAGAAAAATTACCAATCCATGTCGTACATTAACAGTGCAGTAACCAATTTTGGCTCTATGTAAGTACATTTTGGAGGCATTTGCAAATTCTGATTCGCGAGTTTGGTAATATCATTAAAACTTACTGGAAACAATCCAAAGCCAACGGAATAATCGCCAGAATCTACTTGTTCTTTAAGCTTGATGATACCTTCAATATTAGAATTTCCTTTTACAAAATTCATTTTGCTGTTTTCTTCTTCCTCATAATCATTAATACCGAGAATAGGTTTGAAGATGTATTTATCTAATAAATGATGGTCTACATTATCTAATCCTTGGTCTAAATCTCTGAGATTATGTTTTACGTGCAGTGAATAGAATTTACCACCCAAATACATAGAAATGTGGAATTTTTGTGAAGGATAGTAAGCGTTTTCACCTTTTTCGTGAATAAGGAAGTTTTCTGATACTTTTTGTAAAAATTCTTCTTCAGAATTTCCGTTTAGGTCTTTTACAACTCTGTTATAGTCATTAATTTTAATCGATTGACTAGAAACAATAAAACTGAAAACAAAATTATAAGGTTCATTGCCATTATGTCTTTTGTTTTTTTCTTTGTGTTTTTGAGCGTATAAAGCTGCAGAAGCTATTCTGTGGTGACCATCTGCTACATAAAAAGAATCAATTTGATCTATTACTTCTTTAAATTGCTGAAGTTTTAGACGATTGTCTATTCTCCAAACTTTATGTCTTACTCCAGTTTCGTCTGTATGATTAATGATGGGAACGTTTTTTTCTTCGTGATTCATCAGTAATTCTATTTTAGAATTAGCCTGATAGGTAAGAAGAACTGGTTCTGCTTGAAGTGAAACTTTCTCTAAGAAATGAGCGAGTTTTTCTTTTTTATAAGTAAGGGTAGATTCATGTTTTTTGATTTTTCCGTTCCAGAAATCTTCCACACTTGTCAATCCTAATAATCCTCTGAAAACAGATTTATTGGGTAAAATTTGTTCATACAAATAATAAGAAGAGCTGTCTTGAAGAAGTTTATTGTCGCCCAACATTTCTTCGTAATTGCTTCTTACTTTTCGTAGATTTCTATCAACATCTTTCGATTTGCTGCATACATATGGTTTAATCATCTGTATGTAAGAAGAGTCTTCCGTCGCTTTTTTATTGATTTCTTCCTGCGTAAAATTATCCAAAGGATGAGTTGGGAATTTATCAATATAATCAGGGTGCGGTCTAACTCCTCTAAATGGTTTAAAAACTGGCATGTTCTACGTTTAATTAATTTGAGGTTTTATATAGTTTAATTTTTTAAATTTTGCGAATATAATAAATTTTTAAATTATATAAGTTTTTGTAAGTCAATAATTTGTTGTGCTAATTCTGTTCCTATTCTTTCTTGGGCTTCTAAAGTGCTTCCACCAACATGCGGAGAAAGCGAAAGCGAAGGATTCATCAGAATCTGAATTTCTGGTTTTGGTTCGGTTTCGAAAACATCTAGAGCAGCTCCCGCAACTTTTTTATTTTCTATATAATCAATGAGTGTTACTTCATTTATTACACCACCTTTTGCTGTATTTACAATGAAAACGCCATCTTTCATCATTTCAAATTCTGGCGTATCTATTATATATTCACTAGTTTCTGATGTATTGATGCTGATGAAATCTGCTTCTTTTAGAAACGCTTCCATATCTTGAATAGAAGTGAATTCAAAATCAATAGCTCTTCCGTCAAAAAATTCTAAAGAAACTGTATCTGTTTTAGGTTTTCTGGTGTAGAAAATAATTTTCATTCCAAGACCAATTCCTATTTTGGCAACTTCTTTTCCGATGTTACCAAAACCAATAATTCCTAGCGTTTTGCCTGAAAGTTCTGTTGCTTTTTCGTAAGATTTTTTGAGAAACGCAAATTTAGTATCACCTTCTAAAGGCATATTTCTATTAGAATCGTGCAAAAATCTAATTAAAGTCAAAAAGTGCGCAAAAACCAATTCGGCTACAGATTTAGCAAAAGCGTTTGGAGTATTAATGACGAAGATTCCTTTAGATTTGGCGTATTCTACTTCTATATTATCCATTGATTCGCCACCTTTTCCTACAATTTTCAAACTCGGACAAGCATCTATAAGTTCTTTGGTTACTTGTGTTGCGTTTTTTAACAATAAAACTTCTACTTGGTTTTCATTGATAAAAGGAATGAGGTGTTCCTGAGAAACTCTGTTGTCAAGAAGATTTAATCCAGCTTCTTTCAAAACTTTTTCACCAGAATTTGAAATACCGTCGTTTGCTAAAATTTTCATATTTTTCTTTAGATTTTAAATAGATTTCATAACATCTACCAAAACCTGTACGCTTTCTATTGGTAATGCATTGTAAAGACTTGCTCTGTAACCACCTAAACTTCTGTGTCCGTTTAATCCATTGATTCCAGCAGCTTTCCAAGCGTTATCAAAAGTTTCTTTTTTAGATTCATCTGTAATTTTAAATGAAACATTCATTAAACTTCTATCTTCTGGAACGCAGAAACATTCAAATAATGGATTTCTGTCTATCTCATCATAAAGTAGTTTTGCTTTAGCAATATTTCTTTCTTCTGCAGCTGCTATTCCGCCATTATTTTCTAACCATTGTAGGGTAAGTAGTGAAGCGTAAACTGCAAAAACTGGCGGCGTATTAAACATAGATTCTTTCGCTACATGTTGAGCGTAATCTAAGTATGAAGGAATAACTCTTCCTGATTTTCCTAGAATTTCTTTTTTTACCACTACAAGAGTCGTTCCAGCTGGTCCCATATTTTTTTGAGCTCCTGCATAGATTAGGTCAAATTTAGAATAATCAATCACTCTAGAAAAAATATCAGAGCTCATGTCAGAAACCATTAAAGTATTGGCTTTTGGGAAATCTTTGATTTGAGTTCCATAAATGGTATTGTTAGAAGTGCAGTGGAAATAATCATATTCTGCACCTACTTCTTCAATTTTTGGAATGTAAGAGTAGTTTTCTTCCTTAGAAGAACCGATTATATCTACTGATCCTAATTTTTTGGCTTCTTTAATTGCATTAGCAGCCCAGTTTCCAGAATCTAAATAGGCAGCTTTTCCGTTTTCTTTCATCAAGTTAAAAGGAACCATCGCAAATTGTAAACTTGCGCCACCACCTAAAAATAAAACATCATAGTCATCATTCAGATTCATTAATCTTTTTACGATGGCTCTGGCTTCGTCCATTACTGCGATAAAGTCTTTGCTACGGTGAGATATTTCTAAGATAGAAAGTCCCATTCCGTTAAAGTCTAAAATCGCTTCTGCTGATTTTTGGAAAACTTCTTGAGGGAGAATGCAAGGTCCTGCACTGAAATTATGTTTTTTCATATTTTTATTGAGAATGATTGTAAGTTTATTGAAACAAAAAATCCCGCTCATGCAGAATGAAGCGGGATTTTTTTAATTTTTATTCGCCGTGTAAAAATGCTTTTTTGCCTAAAAGTTCTGCGTCTGTTTCTACATGGTTGTCATCTGGGACACAACAGTCTACCGGACAAACCGCAGCGCATTGTGGTTCTTCGTGGAAACCTTTACATTCGGTACACTTATCTGGAACAATGTAGTAAACATCATCACTTACAGGTCTTTGAGGAGCATTAGCATCCATTGTTAAACCCGATTTCAAAGTTACGGTTCCTTTTAAACTGGTTCCGTCTGAAGCTTTCCAGTCTACAGCTCCTTCATAAATCGCGTTATTAGGGCATTCTGGTTCGCAAGCTCCACAATTAATACATTCGTCTGTTATTATAATAGCCATTGCTAGGTATTTTTTTTAAATTTGCACAAAATTAGTAAATTTCAGTTGATTTGGAAAAGTTTTGCATGGTAAAACTTATCTTTTTTGAGGTAATTTTTAATAATAAGTGCAAAAATAATAGGATTAAATAAATAAAATGAAACAAGATCTCAAAATACAGGGTTTAAGTAAATTAGGACATTATCTTCAACAGTTTTTACAAAAATCAGAAATTGATTATACTCATGATGAGGAAGAACTAGCGGCATTAATGAGACGGAGCGAGGTAGAAAACCCTTGGTTTACTCAAGAAAACATAAGATTTTGTTTTAAAAATTGGGCAGATATTTTAACCGAAGAAAATATAAAAAATTGGCTTTCAGAATACCAAGTTTCTCAACTATCTAAAAAAGTAGGATTGATTTTGGCAGGAAATATTCCTTTGGTGGGATTTCATGACGTGATGTGTGTGATTCTAAGCAATCATATTCCGCTGATTAAACTTTCTTCTAAAGACAGACTTCTTTTGCCTTTCTTTTTGAAAAAATGGGGCGAATTTTCTGAATGGAATTTAGAATTTCAAATTGTAGAAAGATTGACGGAATATGATGCGGTAATTGCAACAGGAAGTAATAATACAGCGAGATATTTAGAATATTATTTCAAAGATGCTTTGTCTATTATCAGAAAAAACAGAACTTCTGTGGCAGTAATTAAAGGAGTTGAAACGAATGAAGAATTGCAACTATTGGCAGAAGATATTTTCAGATATTTTGGCTTAGGTTGTAGAAATGTAACGAGACTTCTTATCCCGAAAGATTATGAATTAAGCAGACTTTTTGAAAACTTTTTAGGTTTCAAAGACGTGATTAATCATCATAAATACGCCAATAACTATGATTATAATAAAGCAGTTTATCTCTTGAATCAAGAGAATTTTTGGGATAATAATTTTGTAATGCTCAAAGAGGATAATGCGCTGTTTTCGCCGCTTTCTGTGCTTAATTTCAGCAGATACGAAAGTGTAGAAGAGGTTCATGCTTTTCTCGTGGAAAATGAATCAAATATTCAGTGTGTAGTAGCAAAGCCAGAATTGGGGATAGAAAATTCTGTAAACTTTGGTGAAGCGCAAAATCCTAGTCTCAATACTTATGCAGATAATATTGATACGATGCAATTTTTGAGCGTAGTATAAATATTTTTTCTATTTTTATCAGTCTAAAATTTTAAAAAAACAAATATCTATGGAAATTCAAACTACATTAGTTTCTCAAGCTACTGATATTGAGAAAGGAGAATTCTACAAAAAAACGTATTTACATGTTGGCTTTGCGCTTCTGGCATTTGCATTGGTGGAATACATTTTATTATTCAATATTCCAGAAGAGTATATCATTGCGATGGTTTCTCAAAAATTTGCTTGGTTATTCATTTTGGGGTTATTTTGGCTAGGTTCTACATTAGCGAATAAATGGACACTTTCTCAAAGTAAAAATGTGCAGTATTTAGGCTTAGCTTTTTATGTTTTACTAGAAGCGATTATCTTTTTGCCTATGATTTATTTAGCTGTAGTGTATACAGAAAGTTTAGAGGTTCTAAAACAAGCTGCGCTGCTTACTTTAGCTTTGTTTGGAGGCTTAACAGCTGTTGCTTTTTTAAGCAATAAGGATTTTTCTTTCCTGAAAAATGTTATTGTAATTGGAGGGTTTGTTTCTCTAGGATTAATTGTAATTGCAATCCTTTTTGGATTTAATTTAGGGTTATGGTTTTCTTTAGGAATGGTTTTATTGGCTTCGGCAAGTATTTTATATGAAACACAGAAATTAAAAGATGTTTATGCTCCTAATCAATATGTAGGAGCGTCACTTCAATTATTTGCTTCAATCATGCTTCTTTTCTGGTATATTTTAAGAATTCTATCAAGTAGAAAATAAACCAGTTTAAAATAAAATTAAAAAATCCAGATTGTTAAAATCTGGATTTTTTTTCGTTCAATTCTGTTTTGAAAATCATCACGTTTTCTCCGAATTTTCGGGCGATTATTTCAGAAAGATTATAGAGTTCAGTTTCTGTGAATTCTTGTCTTTTTTTATCGCTTTCGAAGATGAGAAGGAGATTGGTGTTTTTACCATCGGTAAGCATTTCGGTATTTACTTCAGAAAGGATATATTTTTCTACATCTATAAAGTTTTCAACTAAACTCATCAATTCATTCTCTAAATACTGTTCCCAAGTCTGCAATTGGCTTTCTACGGTATGGAATGTTATGCTTAAAATGCTCATTTTTCTTATTTTTGGAAATTATTTTGCAAAAATACTCAAAAATGACAAAAGGAATTCTCACCGTTCTACTTTTATTGGTTTCTAACATATTCATGACGTTTGCTTGGTATGGTCATCTCAAATTTCAAGAATGGGGTTGGATGAAAAAATCTGTACTTTGGTCAG
>CAZHCK010000099.1:0-8467 GCA_964530915.1 uncultured Cloacibacterium sp.
CGCAAAACCTTTCGGTTTTGCGCGTTTCTTATGAAAATACAAATGAAAAAACTATAATAACTCTATAGTGAGTTCTTGTACATCGGCAGAATTTCCACCAATCATTATTTTGAAAGTTCCAGGTTCTACTACGAATTTTCCATCTTGGTTGTAGAATCCTAATTCTTTTTCTCCTAAACTAAAGGTTAGCGTTTTGCTTTCGTTAGGTTGCAAATCTACCATTTCAAAGCCTTTTAATTCTTTTACAGGTCTTACTACACTTGCAAAATCATCTTTTACGTACAGTTGAACCACTTCTTTTCCTGCATAGATTCCAGTATTTTTTACCGTTACCGTCACTTCTACTTTTTCACCTTTTGTAAAAGTCTTTTTATTCACTTTCGGTGCGCTGTATTCAAATTTAGAATAACTCAATCCATAACCAAAAGGATAAAGTGGCGTTTTATCTACATCTGAATAATGACTCCAGAAAACATTTCCATCTTTATTGGTAAATCTACCCGTGCTGTAATGGTTGTAATAAATAGGAACTTGCCCCACATTTCTTGGGAAACTCATGGTCAATTTTCCGCTAGGATTATAATCCCCGAAAAGCACTTGAGCAACTGCATTTCCTGTTTCTGTACCCAATTGCCAAGCTTCTACAATCGCAGGAACATGTTCCGCAGCCCAAGAAATAGCCAATGGTCTTCCGTTATTGAGCACCAAAACAATATTAGGATTGATTTTATAAATTTCTTCTAAAAATTCTTGTTGTAATCCTGGCAAATCTATTTGCGTTCTGCTTCTGGCTTCACCAGATGAAAAACCATGTTCTCCTAAAACCATCACAATTACATCTGCATCTTTAGCCGCTTGTTTTGCCGTTTCTAAACCTTCTCTATTCGTGGTATTGTATTGAACTTCGGTAAGAAAAGTAGGCTCTTCTTGAGTCAAAGCAATTCCTTTTTCGTATTTTAAACTGTTGCCTTTATACTTTTGCATGCCTTCTAAAACCGAAACCGCTGTATTATTATCTGAAGCAATTCTCCAACTTCCCAACGGTGAGTTTTTACTCGCTGCTAAATCTCCTAACAACAATATTTTTTGACCTTCTTTTTTCAGAGGAAGCAATTGTTTTTCATTTTTTAACAAAACAATAGATTTTTTGGCCATATCTAGAACTGCTTCACGATTGGCTTTACTTCCAATTACTTCTTTTTCTCTTTTTTCATCTAAAAAACGATAAGGATCATCAAAAAGTCCGAGTTCAAATTTCACACGAAGAATTCTTCTTACCGCATCATCTACCAGCGATTCTTTTACTTGACCATTTTGCACCAAAGACACAAGATGAGGTACAAAAATTCCGCCTTCCATATCCATGTCAGTTCCTGCTTCTACAGCACTTTTTGCAGCTGCTTTTTCGTCTGGAGAATAGCCCCAATAAATCATTTCTCTCACAGAAGCCCAGTCTGAAACTACAAATCCATTAAATCCCCATTTATTTTTAAGCGTTTCTCTCAAAAGCATTTGATGCGCTGTTGCAGGAATACCATCAATAGTGTTAAAAGATGTCATAATACTTCTGATTCCTGTATCTACTGCAGCTTTGAAAGGAGGCAAAACCTGATTGTATAAAATATTTCGATTCACTTCTGAAGCACTATATTCTAAACCAGCGTCTACAAATCCATAAGCGGCAAAATGTTTCGCAGTAGCCACAATTCTCAATGGCGAACGAAAAGTATTGTCTCCTTGAAAACCTTTTACTCTTGCTACTGCAACTTGAGCGCCTAAATAGGGATCTTCTCCCGCTCCTTCCATTACTCTGCCCCATCTTGCATCTCTAGAAATATCCATCATCGGTCCGAAAGTCCAGTTGATACCAGATGCTGCCGCTTCTGAAGCTGCAACTTCTGCAGATTTTTCGATGGCTTTCATATCCCAACTTGAAGATTCAGCAAGTGGAATTGGACTTAGGGTTTTATATCCATGAATCACATCAAATCCTATAATCAATGGAATTCCTAATCTGGTTTCTTCTACTGCAATTTTTTGAACGGCTTTTACTTCTTTTACGCCTCTCACAGAAAGCATAGAACCTACCAATCCTTTCTTAATATTTTTATATTTTTCTTCGGCGGTTCCACCAGTTGGAGCTGGACCTGTAACATCCCAAAATCCATTATATTGGTTCATCTGACCTATTTTTTCTTCTAAGGTCATCTGTTTCATAAGAATGTTAATGCGCTCTTCTATTGGTTTTTTCTTGTCCAGATAAGATTTATCTTGAGCATTTATATTAAAAATGGCTGCCATACAGAGTAATTTCAATAATTTATGTGTTATTTTCATGCTTTATTTTTTTATTCTAGTTCAAAGGTAGTTAAAGGCAATTCAATTTGATTAAAAATATCAGGCATTGCTGTATTTTTCCATGCATACCTTACAGAAATTGGCTGTTTTACCTGTGCAGATTTTATTTCGATGGTATTATTTTTAATCACAGCTTTTGCAGGATAATATTTCCCGTCTTTTCCTGCCAATTCAAACTGAGAAACACTCGAATTTTTAAAATGTAAACCTTCCGCATTTTGTAAAAAAACTACTGCTTTTTGCCCTTCAAAAACTACGCGTTCTGGAGTAGGTACATTGACCAATCCCAAATGCTTTCCGTATTCATTTTTCAAAACCAAATTTGCTAATCTTTCGCCGACAGGTTTTTTATTTTTGGGGTGAATATCATCAGGAGTAGAAACATCTGCCGTCATAATCAATCCGCTTTTTGGAGTATTCTGCGCAACTTTTCTTTGGATATTTCTAATTCTTGCACCACTGTCTTCCCAATAAGAATAAGGCGCAATCTGAATGATGTAAAAAGGAAACTCTTCTTGTCTTGCTGTTCTCCATGACGCAATCATTTCGGTGAGTAATTTTTCGTAAGTAGTAAAGTTCCCGGTATTGGTTTCTCCTTGATACCAAGCTGCTCCTGCAATTTTATACGAATTGATAGGTGCAATCATGGCATTATAGGCTGCTGCCGTTTTGATAGGATAATATTCTGATGGCGGAAATTTCTGAAAACTCTCCTTTAAATCTGGATTTTCTATAAATACTTGTTCTGGTGTCCATAATTCCGCGGCAGTTCCTCCCCATGCTGAAATAATAATCGCAACAGGAACTCCCTCGAGCATTTTATGCAATCTCTGCGCGAAAAAATAACCTACAGCACTGTGTTGTTTCATGGTTTCTGGAGTACAAACACTCCAATTGCCCATTATTTCTTGCTGTGGAAAATCTGCAGAAGATTTATTCACTTTAAAAAACCTGATGTTCGGTTCTTGGGCTTTTGCAGCTTCTTCCTCTCCGTTTTGTATTCCCCAAGCTGCGCTCATTTCCATGTTTGATTGACCAGACATGAGCCAAACTTCGCCAAGGAGAACATCTTTTAAGATAACTTCATTATAGCCTTTAAGTTTTATGGTATAAGGTCCGCCTTCTTTAGGTGTTGGAAAAGCGATAGAAAATTTAGCTTCGCTATTGGCTTTTACTTTATATTCTCGGTCTAAAAAATCGGCGGTTAAGGTAATTTCTTCGTTGGGTTCTGCATGCCCCCAAATGTTCACCGTTGCGTTTCTCTGCAAAACCATGTGGTCTGCAAAAATAGCAGGTAAATGAACATTGGCATAAGCATACATTCCCAAAGTGAAAAATAAAAATGAAACTATTTTATTCATAAAGAAGTCTTTTGAAGGTGTTTTCTAATTGTGAAGCCATCTGTTTATGGTCTTCTATACTCGGATGGTAACCACAACCTCTCGGTGTAACTGCCGTAAACTGAAATATTTCGATGGGACGATGATTTTCATCTTTTGCAAAAAATTGTTGCACTTCTTTTAAACATTCCACCAAAAGAAGATTTTTCTCACCACTTACCATAGGACTGTTGAGCAACACAACTCTTGTCTGAGGATATTTCTGATAAATTTTTTGAACCAGTTGAATATAATTTTTCACATACGCACTTCTGCTAAAAGGTTGTCTAGATTTCTTACCATCGCCATCAGATAAATCATTGGTTCCTAAACAAATACTTACCAAATCAGGTTGATAATCATCTTTAAAAACTGCTTTTTCTGACTTTCTTAAGTACAAATAATCATACACTTCTGGTAAATTATCTTCTTCTCCAGGTTCTGCGTTCCAATTTCTGTACATACCGTAACCAGAGACAGAACTCAACAAAAACTGAGCATTTAATTTTCTAGAAAGTATAGGACCATAGGCAAAATAAGAATTGTGCTGGTCAAACCATTGCCCTTCTCCACAAGGCAAATCAGATTCGTCATTTCCAAAACCACACGTGATGGAATCTCCTATCCATTCTATTTTTTTCTGAGTAGGAAGCTGAATAGGAATGGTGTTAAGGTCTGCAATATTGAGCACCACTTCTCCCATTGCCGCTTCTGTAGCTTTGTAAATTTCTATCCAATGTGATTTTTTGGTGGAATCTTTGGCTTGAAAAGTATAAGGGAGTTCTTGAGCATTTTTGATGGCATATCTTCCTAGATACACTCCGTCAATGGCTACGGAAACGTAATTGTAATAGCCTTGAAACGGACTATTCTTCATCTTGATTTGCACTTGGTCTCCGGAAAATTGAAAAGCAAACACTGCTCCTGGACTGATTAATTTAATTTCTGAATTGCTTATTTTATCAATTCTCCCCGAAGTGAAATAAGGTACTTTTTCTGTAAGTTTTTGTTGAGATTGACAACTCGCCAAAACACTAAAAAACAAAAGAAAAACATAATATTTAAACCATTTCATAGCCTACGATTTTAATGAAGTAAAGCTACGAAAACATCTGCTTTTGCTTTAATACAATTCTATCAAAATATAATCAAAAATTATTGCACCAGTGATAGAATATTATCAACTGTGGAAGATTTTAAACTACATAAAAAAGCACAGCGTAGATTGCTGTGTTTTATATTTGTAAAGTCACGGGTTATAAGTTTGGGAGATATAAAAAACATTCTGTCATTTTGAGCGGAAGAATGAAGCGAAAAATCTTTTTCTTGATGAAAAGATTCTTCACTATGCTGCGCTTCGTTCAGAATGACAAGATTATGTTTTCCACATAAGGATTGTAAAACTGCGAGATATAAAAACATTTTGTCATTTTGAGCGGAAGAATGAAGCGAAAAATCTGTTTCTTGATGTAGAGATTCTTCACTTTGCTGTGCTTCGTTCAGAATAACAAGGTTTTATAAGTACTTTTACTACACATCATGAGCATTTGGTTTCTCTTTCAGCGTAGTTGATAGTAATATTGTTTTTTTAATGGTTTGTACTCCAGTATAAGAAATCTGGGAGATTAGGGAATTATTAGAAGTATGAGAACTTTAGGCCTCAATATAAAAAGCCACAGCACTTTCTTTCTAGAAAGCGTTGTGGCTTAGCAAAAACAACCTATAAAAAGATGGTTAATGGTCTTTAGAAAAAAACTTTCTAATATCATCTGCGTCTATACCCAGATAAGCACCTACTTCTTCTACAGTTACTTTCTGATGCTTGAGTTTTCTCTTGGATTTTCTTATTTCTCTCAAGATTCTTCTGCAATGCCCAATACTGTAATCTGTAATTGTCTGAACGTCATTAGCGTTCATAATTAATTTTACTTTCATTGTGTTCTACATGGCTATTAAGCTCTATTATTTACATAATGGAGCGGTTGATATTCCGTGATGACAGTTAAGAAAATAAAATAGGCTAAATGCTAAGAAGTAAGCAAGAAATAAAACGAAGCAGTAGAAAGAGGTTTATAGTTAGTGTTTTTCATAATTAAATTTTTCAGTTTTGTATATGTCTCATGACATAAAAAGGGTTTAAAGATTATGTATCACCTGCTCTTTGTTGTACACATTATTTTACAACGGGTAGTATAAATTATTAAGTTTTATAAAAATAAAATAGTCCATAATCATCTGTTTGCATAGGTATTTCTAAAATACTTGCAGAGGTTTCTGAGTATCTACTTTTTGTTTTATTTCCGTTACCTCAAAGAACTTATACTACAGTACATTCTCTACTGTTTTCTCAAAATTAAAAATAATTTTTTTAAACTAAAAGATTTATTTATCAACAATTACATAGAAGTACCATGAATAAAGGGTTTTCTAAAAACCAGAATGAGAACTCATTCCCTTACAACACTTTACAAATCTCTGTAAAGCCCTATAAACACTGGGCTAAACACGATAAAAGACCTCACTATTAATTAATTAAACTATTGTTTAAACACACCGTTTAAACCCCTATGGATAAAGGATTATTATAAAAATGAGCACTCCGTAAAATGATGCTAAAAAACCCTATTTACCGCCTCTATTTTCATAGAAAAAGACTTCTTTTCTACTTATTCTTTCTCTAAAGTAAGGATGCCCCAATCAACAATTTTTAAGCTAAAGAAATATCTCCCATAGTGACAAGATATTCTTATAAAACCTCTGGTTCTATACCCTAATTTTTAGTCCTTGTAAAAATGACCGCTCCATGTTCATGAAAATATTCTCCATATTCTATTTTTTTGACACGAGATTGACACGGGATTGACACGGGACTGACACGGGACTGACACGAGAATAGAATAAGGGAAAATTAAAGGTTTTTTTATTTAGCCTATTGTCTTGTTGGGTTATGAGACAAAACAGACTTCAACGAACATTTTGAAACAAAACGAACCAACTGTTTTTATCTGCACAAAATGTATTCAATAGAATAAAAAGAACCAAAAAAAACAAAGACGCACCAAACGAAAAATGGCATTTGGAGAGGGTTTATTGCTTATTTATCTTTGTGGAGTAATGCATTGGCCAATGGTTACCAAAAGTATTTATTAACATTTAAAACAAAAGTACTATGGCACGAGAAATGTCCATTTTAAAACTCCGAGGAAAACTCGATGGAATGAGTTTCTACAAAAACTCAGAAGGCCACTTTGTAAGAGCGAAAGGTGGTGTAGAACGCAACAGAATCATGAATGACCCCAACTATGAAAGAACGAGGGAAAACATGAGTGAATTTGGCACTATAGCCAGTAGTGGTAAATTACTAAGAAACAGTATTTCTGTACTGATGAACCGCGCAAAAGATACCAGAACCAGCAACAGGATTGTAAGTCTGATGTCTAGTGTGAAAAATTTAGACAACCAATCTCTAAGAGGTCAACGCAAGGTTTCTGAGGGGATAAAATCCGCAGAAGGGAAAAGAGTATTAGAAGGCTTTGATTTTAACAAGAACTCGCCTCTTGGTATTTTACTGAAAGCTCCTTATACGCTTGACACAGATGCAGGAAGTCTAAACATTGCCCTTTTTAACCCTAAAGAACATTTGTTTTTGCCTGAGTATGCTACGCATGTCTCCTTGAGCATTGCTTGTGCGAGTTTAGATTTTGAACTGCAACAATCTGAAGTAGCGTATAGTGAAGTGCATACTGTGGCTGTGAATGCCGATGCCGCTCCTCTGGAAATAGGATTAGAAAATCTTCCTACTCTAGAAGGCACCTTATTTTACCTGTTACTGGTAGAACTGATGCAGGAAATAAACGGGCAACTGTATCCTCTTAAAAATGGGGCTTACAATGCGCTGAATCTTATAAAGGTAGTATAACCTATCTGTAAGGTTTTTCATAACGAATTAAATTAAATGAATTAAGCAGACCTATGGTCTGCTTTTTTTGTTTCTATTGTATGTGAAGTCACGGATTAGAAATTTGCGAGATTGGGAAATAATTTTCTTTTGGTGAACTCACGGATTACAAATCCGCGAGATCGGTTTTTTTTTAACGCCTCCGTTTCCTATGTCATTATAAAAGGCTGGAATTGAATCTTAGGTGGAAACAATTTGTCATTTTGAGCGGAAGAATGAAGCGAAAAATCTTTTTCTTGATGTAGAGATTCTTCACTATGCTGCGCTTCGTTCAGAATGACAAGGTTATGTTTTCCACATACAGATTATAAAAATTCTGTCATTTTGAGCGGAAGAATGAAGCGAAAAATCTTTTTCTTGATGTAGAGATTTTTCACTTTGCTATGCTTCGTTTGGATTCCTGCGGAATGACAAAAGGAGTGGTTATTTTATACAAATTAGATATATATTAATATTTTTCTTGATGTAGAGATTCTTCACTATGCTGCACTTCGTTCAGAATGACAGGGTTATGTTTTCTACATACGGATTTGAAATTAACGATAACGGGTTGACAAATTAGAAAATTTTCTGTATAATTTTTAATGTTGAGAATTTGACAGTTTGCTCTCGTTTTAATGTTACAGTTTTTTTTTCAGCACCTAAAGAAATTAGCAAAATGAAATTTTTTTGAAAAATCTAATACAAAACTTTTTTTGTTTATGCGTTATAATAATAGTTAAAAAGATTAAAAATTATAAAGGTAAATATCTCAAATGTCTGATTTAAGTTA
>CAZHCK010000100.1:0-8314 GCA_964530915.1 uncultured Cloacibacterium sp.
AATGAAACATGTCAAACTATTAATTTTATTCCTTGTAATTTTTATTATAAGTTGCAATAAAAGGCAAGAGAATAAAATTGATAATTTAAAAGAATTTGAAGTAGTCTTAAATTTAAAGAACTATGACATAAAAAAGACTAAGATTAATGATAGTATTATTATAATCGAAGGAAAAAATAACACTTATAATACATCTGGTAAATACAATATATTTAGAAAACAAAAAAGAGGTTGGTGGAGATTTAACAAAAACGGGGATAAAGTTTTAGATATTGAATATGTATCTTATGATGGAAATGAAATGAGAAATCAAGTAATTTTTTATAAAAAGGGGGAAATTGATACTACTAGCAGTAAGTTTTACACTTTAAATGTTGTAAGAAATATGAAAGGAAATTTAGTTTTTCATAGTTTTAACATTTATACTCCTCAAATTGAAACTAAAATGACAAAGACTTTGTTTGATTATATATATTACAGAAACAACGAAGTTTTAAAAGAAAATGCTATAGAAAATAGAATGCATGAAGGGAATAAATATATTTATAAGATTAATTTAGATGATATTAAAAGTGATAAATTTTTCTTTGAAGGAATTTTTTCAGAAATAACAATTGACAAACAAATAACAGAGGTAGGTAGAAACGCAATATATATTCAAGACACATTAACTTTAAACCAAAATTAAGGATCTTCTAGTTATATAAAATTTTATCTAAGTGTTGTGAATTTGTAACATGTCTCAAAAACATAAAAAATTTTCTTCACTCCATTAATTTTCATAAAATTCTAAATATCTTTTTAAATTTCAGCGATTTACACTTGTTAGTTAAGAAATTTTTCTTAATTTTGCACCCACAAAAAGTAAGTTAGGAAGGTGAGATAATCTAACTTGCTGATTTATAAATGCTTCCACATTCATAAATTAAAAATTTTTAAAAATTAAAAAATGGCTAAAAAAGTCTTTAAAATGGTGAAGCTCCAAGTGAAAGGTGGCGCTGCTAACCCTTCACCACCAGTTGGTCCTGCTTTAGGTTCTGCTGGGGTAAACATTATGGAGTTTTGTAAACAATTTAATGGAAGAACACAAGACAAGCCAGGGCAAGTTTTACCGGTTCTAATTACTGTTTACGAAGATAAGTCTTTCGAATTCGTAATTAAAACTCCACCAGCTGCTATCCAATTAATGGAAGCTGCTAAGGTAAAAGGAGGTTCTGGAGAACCAAACAGAGTAAAAGTAGGTTCTGTATCTTGGGAACAAGTGAAAAAAATTGCCGAAGATAAAATGGCAGACCTTAATTGTTTTACTATGGATTCTGCATTAAGCATGGTAGCAGGAACTGCTAGATCTATGGGATTAAGAGTAACTGGAACTAAACCGTCTAACGCTTAAAACTTATTGAAATGGCAAAATTAACGAAAAAGCAAAAAGAAGTTGCGAGCAAAGTAGAGAAAAACAAGGTGTATAACCTTGATGAAGCTTCTGCATTAGTAAAAGAATTAAACTATGCTAAGTTTGATGCTTCTGTTGACCTTGCAGTTAGATTAGGGGTAGATCCTAGAAAAGCAAACCAAATGGTAAGAGGTGTAGTATCTCTTCCTCACGGAACTGGTAAAGATGTTAAAGTATTAGCATTAGTAACTCCAGATAAAGAAGCAGAAGCTAAAGAAGCTGGTGCTGATTATGTAGGTCTTGATGAGTATTTACAAAAAATCAAAGACGGTTGGACAGATGTAGACGTAATCGTTACTATGCCTGCTGTAATGGGTAAATTAGGTCCATTAGGAAGAATTTTAGGTCCTAGAGGTTTAATGCCAAACCCTAAATCAGGTACTGTAACTATGGAAGTAGGTAAAGCTGTTGCAGAAGTAAAAGCTGGTAAAATTGATTTTAAAGTAGATAAATACGGTATTGTACACGCTGGTATTGGTAAAGTGTCTTTCTCTCCAGAACAATTGAAAGAAAACGCTGCTGAATTAATTCATACATTAATTAAGTTAAAGCCTACTGCTGCTAAAGGTACTTACGTAAAATCTATCTATCTTTCTTCTACAATGAGTCCGGGGATTGCAATTGATACTAAATCTGTTAACTAAAATCTGAAAGACAATGACAAAAGAAGAAAAAGTATTAGTAATACAAGAGATTAAAGATATGTTACAAGACGCTAAAGTAGTGTATGTAGCAAATCTTGAAGGATTGAATGCTGCTCAGACTTCAGATTTTAGAAGACAAGCATTTAAAAATAATATTAAGCTTAAAGTAGTAAAGAATACTTTATTACAAAAAGCAATGGAGCAAATTGAAGGTGTAGATTATTCAGAAATGTTCCCAACTTTCAAAGGGAATACTGCTGTAATGATTGCAGAAACTGCTAATGCTCCAGCTAAATTAATTCAAGGATTCAGAAAGAAAGAAGCTTTCCCAGCTCTTAAGTCTGCTTATTTACAAGAAACTTTCTACGTTGGAGATAACAACCTAGATACTCTTGCAAATATCAAGTCTAGAGAAGAAATGATTGGTGAAATCATCGGATTACTTCAATCTCCTATCCAAAGATTAATTTCAGCTTTAGAAAATAAAGAAGAAGCTAAAGGTGCTAAAACTGAAGAAGTTCCAGCTGTAGAAGCTGCTCCAGAAGTAGAAGCTCCTGCAACAGAAGAAACTCCAGAAGCTCCTGCAGCTGAAGGTGAAGCTCCTGCTGCTGAATAATTAAACCGTCTCAATAGACACTCAAAAAAAATAACATAAATCGTTCAACAATTTAAACATTAATACAATGTCAGATTTAAAAAATTTAGCTGAAACGCTAGTAAACTTAACTGTAAAAGACGTAAACGAACTTGCTGCTATCCTTAAGGATGAGTACGGAATTGAGCCTGCTGCTGCTGCTGTAGTTGTAGCTGCTGGTGGAGCTGCTGATGCTGCTGAAGAAAAAACTGAATTCGACGTAATCCTTAAATCAGCTGGTGCTTCTAAATTAGCTATCGTTAAATTAGTAAAAGATTTAACTGGTGCTGGTCTTAAAGAAGCTAAAGATATGGTAGATGGTGCTCCAACTGCTATTAAAGAAGGTGCATCTAAAGATGAAGCTGAAGCTCTTAAGAAGCAATTAGAAGAAGCTGGTGCAGAAGTAGAATTAAAATAATCTATTTACACCGTATAAGACTTAGACCTTCCCAGAATTGGGTAGGTCTATGTCTATTTTAAGAGTTAAATTGTTTTAAAATTTTAACTCATTGATTTTCAACTATTTGAAAATTTAAAATTCTAAAGAAAAAATATTTTGCACTACACTGTGAAAAGATATACCAGTGTTGCAGTTAGTTAAGAGCCAAGACCTTAGTCTTTAATCTTGCTGATATTTTTCAAAATAAAGTAAAATATTTTTTAACCCAACTTTTCTTACCATTTTATGAGTAAATCAAAAGCTATCACAAGCACTCAGGAAAATCAAAGAATTAACTTTTCTTCTGCGAAAGGGAACGTTGTGACTCCGGATTTCTTAGACATCCAGTTGCAGTCTTTCAAAGAGTTTTTCCAGTTAGATACACTTCCTGAGGACAGAGTGAATGAGGGTCTTTACAAGACTTTTCAAGAAAACTTTCCTATTACAGATTCTAGAAATCAATTCGTATTAGAATTTCTAGATTATTTAGTAGATTCTCCTCGTTATTCTATTGACGAATGCGTGGAAAGAGGACTTACTTATAGTGTGCCTCTTAAAGCAAGACTTAAATTATACTGTACTGATCCAGAACATGAAGATTTCCAGACAGTAATTCAAGATGTATATTTAGGTCCAGTTCCTTACATGACTCCTTCTGGTTCATTCATCATCAATGGTGCAGAACGTGTAATTGTAACACAGTTACACAGATCTCCAGGTGTATTCTTTGGACAGACGTATCACGCAAACGGAACTAAATTGTACTATTCAAGAATTATCCCTTTCAAAGGATCTTGGATGGAATTTACTACGGATATCAATAACGTAATGTATGCGTATATTGACCGTAAAAAGAAATTACCTTTAACTACATTACTTAGAGCAATCGGTTATGAGTCTGATAAAGAAATTCTTCAGATTTTTGACCTTGCAGAAGAAGTAAAAGTATCTAAAGCGAATCTTAAAAAAGTTCAAGGTAGAACTTTAGCAGCTAGAGTATTAAATACTTGGTTCGAAGATTTCGTAGACGAAGATACAGGTGAAGTAGTTTCTATCGAAAGAAATGAAATTATTCTTGACAGAGAAACTGTTCTTGAAAAAGAACACTTAGACCTTATTTTAGACGCTGGTGTTAAGTCTATCTTAATCCACAACGAAAATAGCGGTGAATTCTCTATCATTCAAAATACATTACAAAAAGACCCTACCAACTCAGAAAAAGAAGCGGTAGAATACATTTATCGTCAGTTACGTAACGCAGATCCACCAGATGAAGAAACTGCAAGAGGAATTATCGAAAAATTATTCTTCTCAGAACAAAGATATTCATTAGGTGAAGTTGGTCGTTACAGATTGAACAAAAAATTAGGTCTTAACATCCCTACTACTACAGAAGTTCTTACTAAAGAAGATATTATCTCTATCGTAAGACACTTAATAGAATTAGCTAATTCTAAAACTGAAGTAGATGATATTGACCACTTATCAAACAGAAGAATTAAAACTGTTGGTGAGCAATTAGCTGGTCAGTTTGGTGTAGGTCTTTCTAGAATTGCGAGAACAATTAAAGAAAGAATGAACGTAAGAGATAACGAAATCTTTACGCCGCTAGACTTAGTAAATGCTAAAACATTAACATCAGTTATCAACTCATTCTTTGGTACCAACCAGCTTTCTCAGTTCATGGACCAAACCAACCCACTGTCTGAAATCACTCACAAGAGAAGATTATCAGCTTTAGGACCTGGTGGTTTATCAAGAGAAAGAGCAGGTTTCGAGGTGCGTGACGTTCACCATACTCACTACGGAAGAATTTGTCCGATTGAAACTCCAGAAGGACCAAACATCGGTTTGATTTCTTCATTAGGATGTTATGCTAAAATCAATAATTTAGGTTTCATCGAAACTCCGTATAGAAAAGTAGAAAATGGTAAAGTAGATTTCTCTGCAGCACCAATCTATTTAAATGCAGAAGATGAAGAATCTAAAATCATTGCTCAAGCAAACGTAGATTTAGCAGAAGACGGAAGTTTCAATACAGAAAGAGTTATCGCTCGTCTTGATGGTGACTATCCAGTAGTAGAGCCTAATCAAGTAGACTTATTAGATATTGCACCTAACCAGATTGCTGGTATTTCTGCATCTTTAATTCCTTTCTTGGAGCATGATGATGCGAACCGTGCATTGATGGGATCTAACATGATGCGTCAGGCTGTTCCACTTCTTAAACCAGAAGCGCCAGTTGTAGGTACAGGTTTAGAAAAACAAGTAGCTGCAGATTCTAGAATCTTAATTAATGCTGAAGGAAATGGTGTAGTAGAATATGTAGACGCAGACAAAATCGTAATTAAATACGAAAGAAGTGAAGATGAGGATTTAGTACAATTCGAATCTGCTACTAAAACATATAACTTAACTAAGTTCAGAAAAACCAACCAATCTACAACTATTACGCTTAGACCAAACGTAAGAGTAGGAGATACCGTAGTAAAAGGACAAGTACTTTGCGATGGTTACGCTACCGAAAAAGGAGAATTAGCTCTTGGTAGAAACTTAGTGGTTGCATTCATGCCTTGGAAAGGTTATAACTTCGAGGATGCGATTGTAATCAACGAGAAAGTAGTAAGAGAAGACTGGTTTACTTCTATCCACGTAGATGAGTATTCACTAGAAGTAAGAGATACCAAATTAGGTATGGAAGAACTTACTGCAGATATTCCTAACGTTTCTGAAGAGGCTACTAAAGACCTTGATGAAAACGGTATGATTAGAATTGGCGCAGAAGTGAAGCCTGGTGATATCTTAATTGGTAAAATTACTCCAAAAGGTGAATCTGATCCTACTCCAGAAGAAAAACTATTGAGAGCAATCTTTGGTGACAAAGCTGGTGATGTAAAAGATGCTTCATTGAAAGCAGATTCTTCACTAAGAGGTGTTGTTATCAACAAAAAATTATTCTCAAGAAATATCAAAGACAAGAAAAAAAGAACTGAAGAGAAGTTAAAACTTGAAGAAATCGAAAACAGATACAAAGCTCAATTCGATGAATTAAGAAATACCCTTCTTGAAAAACTAAATACTCTTGTTAATGGTAAAACTTCTCAAGGTGTTAATAACGACTTAGAAGAAGAAATCATTCCAAAAGGAGCTAAGTTTACGCTTAAACTTCTTCAATCTGTAGAAGATTATGTAAACGTAAGTGGTGCAGATTGGACTGTAGATGCAGATAAAAATGAATTAATCAAACAGTTAATTCATAATTATAAAATTAAATATAATGATATTCAAGGGGTTAAAAACCGTGAGAAATACGCTATTTCAATCGGAGACGAACTACCAGCAGGTATCATTAAACTAGCTAAAGTATACATCGCTAAAAAACGTAAATTAAACGTAGGTGATAAAATGGCAGGTCGTCACGGTAACAAAGGTATCGTGTCTAGAATCGTAAGAGAAGAAGATATGCCATTCTTAGAAGATGGAACTCCGGTAGATATCGTATTGAATCCACTAGGTGTACCTTCTCGTATGAACATCGGTCAGATTTACGAAACCGTTTTAGGATGGGCTGGTAAAAAATTAGGATTAAAATTTGCTACTCCTATCTTTGATGGTGCAAGCTTAGAACAAATCACAGAATACACCGAAAAAGCAGGTCTTCCTATTTACGGAAGTACTTATTTATATGATGGTGGTACTGGTGAGAGATTTACTCAGCCTGCTACAGTTGGGGTAATTTACATGTTGAAACTAGGACACATGGTAGATGATAAGATGCACGCACGTTCTATCGGTCCTTATTCATTAATTACTCAGCAACCATTAGGAGGTAAAGCACAATTCGGTGGACAGAGATTCGGAGAGATGGAGGTTTGGGCTCTAGAAGCATTCGGAGCGTCTAACATCTTGAGAGAAATCTTAACCGTGAAATCAGACGACGTAATCGGTAGAGCGAAAACGTATGAAGCAATCGCAAAAGGTGAGGCTATGCCAGAACCTGGTATTCCAGAATCTTTCAACGTATTGTTACACGAATTACAAGGTCTAGGTCTTGATATAAGATTAGAAGAGTAATCCTCAATTTTTTAATTTTTATTTGAACAGATTATGTCAAAAAATAAAACAAGTAGATTTAGTAAAATCACCATCGGTTTAGCTTCTCCTGAAATCATTCTTCAAGAGTCAAAAGGAGAGGTGCTAAAACCAGAAACGATTAACTATAGAACTCACAAACCAGAAAGAGATGGTTTATTCTGCGAGAAAATCTTCGGTCCTGTAAAGGATTACGAATGTGCTTGTGGAAAATATAAGAGAATTCGATACAAAGGCATCGTTTGTGACCGTTGTGGTGTAGAAGTTACGGAGAAAAAAGTACGTAGAGAGAGAATTGGACACATTAATTTAGTGGTTCCAGTAGCTCACATCTGGTATTTCCGTTCACTTCCAAACAAAATTGGTTACCTTTTAGGATTACCTTCTAAGAAATTAGATATGATTATCTACTACGAAAGATATGTAGTAATTCAACAAGGTATCGCTAAAAAAGCAGACGGTTCTGATTTCGAAGAAATGGAATTCTTAACAGAAGAAGAATATCTAGATGTTTTAGAAACCCTTCCTATCGAAAACCAATATTTAGAAGACTCAGACCCTAACAAATTTGTTGCTAAAATGGGTGCTGAAGCGGTAGAAGAATTGTTAAAGAGAATTGATTTAGATGCTCTTTCTTACGATCTTCGTCACAAAGCTCACAATGAATCTTCTAAACAAAGAAGAACTGAAGCATTAAAAAGATTATCTGTAGTAGAAGCTCTTAGAGGTGCTAATACCAGAATGATTAATCGCCCAGAATGGATGGTAATGCGTGTTCTTCCTGTAATTCCACCAGAATTAAGACCATTAGTTCCACTAGATGGTGGTAGATTCGCTACATCAGATTTAAATGATTTATATAGAAGAGTTATCATTAGAAACAACCGTCTAAAGAGACTTTTAGAGATTAAAGCTCCAGAAGTTATCTTGAGAAATGAGAAGCGTATGCTTCAGGAAGCGGTAGATTCATTATTTGATAACACTAGAAAATCATCTGCTGTAAAATCAGAATCTAACAGACCATTGAAATCACTTTCAGATTCATTGAAAGG
>CAZHCK010000101.1:0-7922 GCA_964530915.1 uncultured Cloacibacterium sp.
CTGTAAAATCAGAATCTAACAGACCATTGAAATCACTTTCAGATTCATTGAAAGGAAAACAAGGTCGTTTCCGTCAGAACTTATTAGGGAAAAGGGTAGACTACTCTGCACGTTCGGTAATTGTTGTTGGTCCTAACCTTCAACTTCACGAATGTGGTATCCCGAAAGATATGGCAGCAGAATTGTACAAACCATTTATCATTAGAAAACTAATTGAAAGAGGTATTGTAAAAACTGTAAAATCTGCTAAAAGAATTATTGATAGAAAAGAACCTGTAGTTTATGATATTCTAGAAAACGTGATGAAAGGTCACCCTGTTCTTTTGAACAGAGCACCTACTTTGCACAGATTAGGTATCCAAGCTTTCCAACCAAAAATGATTGAAGGAAAAGCAATTCAACTTCACCCATTGGTAACTACAGCTTTCAACGCCGACTTTGATGGTGACCAAATGGCGGTTCACTTACCTCTTGGTCCAGAAGCTATTTTGGAAGCTCAATTGTTAATGCTTGGTTCACAAAATATCTTAAATCCAGCAAACGGTTCTCCTATTACTGTACCTTCTCAAGACATGGTTCTTGGTCTTTATTTCATGACTAAAGAAGCTCATTCTACTGAAGATTACAAAGTAAAAGGCGAAGGTTTAGCTTTCTATTCTCCAGAAGAAGTCGAAATTGCTTATTCTGAAGGTCAAGTTTCTCTTAATGCTAAAGTTAAATGTAGATTACCTCATAAAACTGAAGAAGGAGAAATAGTTACTAAACTTCAAGAAACTACTGTTGGTAGAATTTTATTTAACCAAATTGTTCCTAAACAAGTAGGTTATATTAATGAACTATTGACTAAAAAATCATTAAGAAACGTAATTGGTAAAATCTTAGCAGATACAGATTTCCCAACTACTGTTAAGTTCCTTGATGATATGAAAAATCTTGGTTATATGAACGCTTTCAAAGGCGGTCTATCTTTCTCACTGGCTGATATTGTAGTACCAGCAGAAAAGAAAACCATGATTGCTCAAGCGATTGAAACAGTAGACGAGATTAAAGGGAACTATAACATGGGTCTTATCACAGATACAGAACGTTATAACCAAGTAATCGACGTTTGGACTAATACCAACGCTGGTCTTACTGAGATGATTATGAGCAGAATGAAATCTGACCAAGGTGGATTCAACTCTGTATACATGATGCTAGATTCTGGAGCGAGGGGTTCTAAAGAACAGATTCGTCAGTTATCTGGTATGAGAGGTTTGATGGCAAAACCACAAAAAGCTGGTGCTGTAGGTGCAGAAATTATCGAAAACCCAATTATTGCAAACTTTAAAGAAGGTTTATCAATTTTGGAATACTTTATTTCTACTCACGGTGCTCGTAAAGGTCTTGCGGATACCGCTCTTAAAACTGCGGATGCTGGTTACTTAACAAGAAGATTAGTAGACGTAGCTCAAGACGTAATCATTACAGAAGATGATTGTGGTACTTTAAGAGGTACAGAAGTAGCTGCATTGAAGAAAAATGACGAAATCGTAGAAAAACTATCAGAAAGAATTCTTGGTAGAGTTTCTCTTCACGACATCTATAATCCAGAAAACGACGAAATTTTAGTTCACGCAGATGAGTTAATTAACGAAGAGCTTGCTAAAAAAGTAGAAGAAGCGGGTATAGAAACCGTAGAAGTTCGTTCACCATTAACTTGTGAAGCTAAAAAAGGTATCTGTGCAAAATGTTACGGTAGAAACCTAGCTACAGGTAAGATGATTCACATGGGAGAAGCTGTAGGGGTTATTGCAGCACAATCAATTGGGGAACCAGGT
Organism: uncultured Cloacibacterium sp.; assembly: GCA_964530915.1. Taxonomy (GTDB): domain Bacteria; phylum Bacteroidota; class Bacteroidia; order Flavobacteriales; family Weeksellaceae; genus Cloacibacterium. Next base: position 1,821 of record CAZHCK010000101.1, read on the forward strand.
ACTCAGCTTACACTGAGAACTTTCCACCAAGGGGGAACTGCAGGAAACGTTTCAGAAAATCCTACTATCGTTGCTAAGAGAGATGGTATCGTAGAATTTGACGAATTAAGAACTATTATTTCTGAAGATGAAAACGGTAATGAAGCAGATATCGTAATTTCTCGTTCTACAGAATTCCGTTTAGTGGCAGATAATGCAGCTAGAACTCCATTAATGGTAGCAAACGTACCTTATGGTTCTGCACTTTCTGTAAAACCTGGTGATAAAGTGAAAAAAGGAGATCTTATTGCAAAATGGGATCCATATAACGCGGTTATCATCGCAGAAACTGCTGGTAAAGTAGAATACGAAGATATTATTCAAGGGGTTTCTTTCCAATTAGAAATCGACGAACAAACAGGTTTCGAAGAAAAAGTAATCTCAGAATCTAGAAATAAGAAAGCCATTCCTACCTTGAAAGTGGTAGATTCTAAAGGAGTTGAGCAAAAAGCATACAACTTACCAGTAGGAGCCCACTTAATGGTAAATGATGGTGAAAAAATTAAGGCTGGTAAAGTCTTAATCAAGATTCCTAGAAAATCTGCAAAAGCAGGGGATATTACAGGAGGTTTACCAAGAGTAACCGAATTATTCGAAGCGAGAAATCCTTCTAATCCTGCTGTAGTTACAGAAATTGACGGGGTAGTTTCTTATGGTAAAATTAAGAGAGGTAACCGTGAATTAATCGTAGAATCTAAAACTGGTGAGATTAAGAAATATTTAGTAAAACTTTCTAATCAAATCTTAGTTCAAGAAAACGACTTCGTGAGAGCTGGTTCGCCACTTTCTGACGGTTCTGTAACACCAGATGATATCTTAAGAATTAAAGGTCCAACTGCTGTTCAAGAGTACTTAGTAAACGAAATTCAAGAAGTTTACCGTTTACAAGGGGTAAAAATTGACGATAAGCATTTCGAAATCATCGTAAGACAGATGATGACTAAAGTAGAAATCGTAGACGGAGGTGATACCCAATTCCTTGAAAATAGCCTTGAACATAAATATGATTTCCTTGAAGAAAACAACAGAGTTTTCGGATTGAAAGTTGTAACTGAGCCAGGAGATTCTAAAATTTTCAAAGCTGGTCAAATGATTACTGCTAGAGAATTGAGAGACGAAAATTCTAAGCTGAAGAGAGAAGATCTTCAATTAGTAGAAGTTCGTGAAGCACTTACCGCAACTGCAACACCTGTTTTACAAGGTATTACCAGAGCAGCTTTACAGACTAAGTCTTTCATGTCTGCAGCATCATTCCAAGAGACTACAAAAGTTCTAAACGAAGCAGCAGTGTCTGGTAAAGTAGATGAACTAAACGGTCTTAAAGAAAATGTAATCGTAGGTCACAGAATTCCTGCTGGTACAGGTCTTAAAGATTATCAAAGTGTAATCGTGGGTTCTAAAAAAGAATTCGAGGATTTAAATTAATATGAATGCAAGGTTTAAAGACAGTTTTACTGTTCTTTAAACCTTCTTTTTTTTTGAATGTAAAATATTAACTTATTAAAACTTATAAAAATGGATAACAACCAAAACCAAGATCAAAACATCAATATTCAATTAAACGAAATGGTAGCAGCTGGTGCTTATTGCAACCTTGCGTTAGTAAACCACTCTCCATCTGAGTTTGTATTAGATTTCATTCAATTAATGCCAGGAGTTCAACAAGCTCAAGTAAGAAGCAGAGTAATCCTTGCTCCTCTTCACGCAAAAAGAGTTTTAGCTGCTCTTCAACAAAATATCCAAAACTATGAAGCTCAATTCGGAGAAATCAAAGAAGTTGAACCTTTCGTAGTAGGTGCTGGTAATGCTCAAGCATAATCAAAACTTAATAAAATATTCTAAATCCTAGTCATTTTAAAATGGCTAGGATTTTTTTTGAAAAAACGTGTATTTTTGTAACAAATCATCTGCAATGAAAAAAATATTTTCGGGTTTCACTATTTTTCTGTTTTCTCTTTTTTTTGCTCAACATAATCTCGCGGTAGATACTGCCCAAGTTATTACTCCTAATAGATTTAATTCCGCAGAAGCACTAGAAAAACCTTATCTCATTTTTATTTCTGCAGACGGTTACAGATATGATTACACCGAAAAATATAATGCCAAAAATCTTCAAAAATTTTCAAATGAAGGCGTAAAAGCAAAAGCCATGTTGCCAAGTTACCCAAGCATTACTTTCCCGAATCATTGGTCTATTATTACAGGTTTATATCCTTCTCATCATGGTTTGGTAGATAATTTCTTCTATGATTATTCCAGAAAAGAAGCGTATGCAATGAATAAAAAAGAAAATGCAGAAGATGGTTCTTGGTACGGCGGAATTCCGCTTTGGAGTTTGGCAGAGCAACAAGGAATGGTTACCGCTTCTCTACAATGGGTTGGTTCTGCAAGTGATGCTGGAAAAACAAGACCAACTTACTATTATCACTACCACGAAAAATTTACACCAGAAGAAAAAATTAATAAAGTAGTGAATTGGTTAAAATTGCCAGAAAATGTTCGTCCGCACTTTATTTCGCTGTATTTTCCAGAAGTAGATGGAGCCGGTCACCGATTTGGACCAGAATCTCCAGAAGCCGAAAAATCTGTACAATTGGTAGACAACGCCATCGGAAATTTGGTGGAAAAAGTGAATAAATTGGGTTTGAAAAACGTGAATTTTATCTTCGTTTCAGACCACGGAATGATTAAAGTTGATAAAGAAAATCCGCTTTCTATTCCAGAAATCCTTCTCAATAAAGAAAGATTTGATATTTATAATTCTCAAACCTTATTCAGAGTGGTGGTTAAAAATCTAGATGAGGTAAAATCGGCATATCGTGAATTGAATAACTCAAAAACTGAAGATTACCAAGTTTTTTTGACCAAAAAATTTCCTAGAAAACTGCATTATAGAACAAAAGATGACAAATATAGCCGTATCGGTCAGATTTTATTAGTTCCATATGCACCAAAAATATTTTTAGAAAAAGGAAAATCTACTTCTGCAGGAAAACATGGCTACAATCCTAGAAAAACCCCAGAAATGAAAGCCGCTTTTTACGCTTGGGGAAATGTTTTCAGAAACCAAACAGAAATCAATGAATTTCAGAATGTGAGCGTTTATCCTTTGGTTGCAGAAATTCTCGGTTTAAAAATTTCAGAACCTATTGATGGAAAACTTTCAGAGGTTAAAAAAGCTTTGAAATAAATTATTCAGGAACCCAAACGCTTACATTTCCTGCGGGAACGGTAAAATTTCCCCAGCCATTTTCATCAATTTGAACAGAATGTTCGAATCTTCCTAATGCGTCATAAAAAAACTGACCAGCATATTGCGTTCCCATTTCCATAGGTTTTTCGTATTGGTCTTTATTGCTGATGACTACTGCACAACCTTTATGTTCGCTATCGCCTTCTCGAGTCCAACCGATGCAATTAGCATCTTCGAAATAATCTCTTTGCATTCCGTAAGCATTATTTTTTCTCAATTTCAAAAGTTCTTCAATTTGGTCTACTTTTTCTAAGAAAATTTCGTGTTCATTGCCATCATTGCCATAATCTTTGTAAGTTGTTCCAAATAAATCTGGGTAAAAAACACAAGGAAAACCTTCTTGTCTTAAAAGAATTAAGGCATAAGCAATGGCTTTAAACCAAGGCTCTACAGGAGCTTCTAAAGCTTGCAAAGGTTGTGTGTCATGGTTGTCAGTAACGGTAACAGCTAAATTTGGTTGAGATTGAACCAAAGTGTTGTCAAAAATTGTACGCAAGTCAAATTCGCTTCCCGATTGTGAAGCAGTATGCAAATTATGATGCAAAGAAGCGTCAAAAAGGCTCATACAACCTTCGGTTTCTTCAATATATTTTTCTAAAAGTGGTAATTCACCGGGAGCCCAAAATTCTCCCACTGCAAAGAGGTTTTTACCAGTATTGGCTCGTAATAACTGAAGCCATTCTTTATAAAATTCTGGCGATTGATGTTTCACGGCATCTAAACGAACGCCTTCAAAACCGACGGTTTCATGATACCATTTTCCCCAATAATTAAGTTCTTCTCTTACATGAGGATTGCGATGTTCGATGTCATTGTACATCAAAAAATCGTAATTTCCTTTTTCATCGCTGGTCATTTCTTCCCAACCATCGCCATGTTCGGTAATAATTTGATAAATGAAATCTCCTTCTTCACCTTCGGCAAAATCTACGCCTGTAAAACAAGTGAAATTCCACTCGAAATCTGAATATTTTTTATTTCTTCCCGGAAAAGTAAATTTAGTGTAACTTTCTATTTCAAAAGGTTCAGAAATGAAATTTTGTCGATTGTTTGGGTCTACTTTGTACACTTGGAAACGTTCTTTTTCATCACCGCCAGCTTTGTGATTCAGCACAATATCTACAATTGTTCCAATTCCTTTTTCACGAAGTGCATTTATGGCAGAAATATATTGTTTCTTGGTTCCATATTTGGTAGGAATTACTTCTTTTTGGTCAAATTCTCCCAAATCAAATAAATCATAAGGATCGTAACCTACAGAAAATCCGCCACCATTAGCTTTGTAAGCAGGTGGTAACCAAACCATTGTAATGCCAAGTTCTGCTAAATATTCTGCGCTATGTTGTACTTCTTCCCAAAGTTTTCCATCGCCTTCTGTGTACCAATGGAAATATTGAATCATAGTTCCGTTCATCATTTCTGTTTTTAATGTTGCAAAATTAAAACGATGAACAGAAATTAATTTACAGATTTTCAGGGAATTATTTTATAATTATTCGTTTTCGAATTCTTCAAAAGGAATTTTGAGTTGTACAGAAATCTGTTTTTTCTCTTCTGTGTTGAGGTTAGAAAGCGATAAACCTAACAAACGGATAGCTTTATTATAAGGTCTTAGTTCCCAAAGTTTCTGAGCAGTTTCGTAGAAATCTTCAGCGTTTTCATAATAGACTTCTTGGGTTTTGCTTCGGGTGTATTGAGAAAAATCCTTGTATTTTATTTTTAAAGTCAAGGTTTTGCCTTTAATTTCTCTTTTCGAAAGTCTAGATTCTAGTTCTTCGCTTAGCGACTTGAGTTTTTGGTGAAGTTCTTCATCTTCGTTGATATCATCCCAAAAAGTATGTTCTACACCTACACTTTTTTGAATTCGGTGAGGTTTTACTTCACCGTGATGAATTCCACGAACCACATTGTAATAATAAATCCCAGATTTCCCGAAAAGTCTTGCCAGTTCTTCCAGCGATTTTGCTTTCAAATCTTTGCCTTTGAAAATCTGTAAACTGTACATTTTATTGGCGGTAACTTTTCCTATTCCGTAGAATTTTTCAATCGGAAGTTCTTCTAAAAAATCTAAAATTTGAGTTGGATGAATGGTTTTTTGTCCGTTTGGTTTATTGATATCCGAAGCTACTTTGGCCAAAAATTTATTCACCGAAATTCCCGCAGAAGCAGTGAGTCCTGTTTCATCAAGAATTTTTTGCCGAATTTCTCTTGCAATCTCATTGGCAGACTCTATATTTTTCTTGTTTTCGGTAACATCTAAATAAGCTTCGTCTAGAGAAAGCGGTTCTACCAAATCGGTATATTCATGAAAAATTTCTCTGATTTTTTGCGAAATTTCTTTGTAACGATGAAATCTTGGCTTTACAAAAATAAGTTGCGGACATTTTTCTTTGGCAATTTTGCTCGACATTGCAGAACGAACGCCAAATTTTCGGGCTTCGTAACTTGCAGCTGCTACTACACCTCTGTGTTCACCGCCTACTGCAATGGGTTTTCCTTTGAGTTCAGGCTGGTCATGCTGTTCCACAGAAGCGTAAAACGCATCCATATCTACATGTATGATTTTTCTCTGGGGAATTTGCATACACAAAGGTAAGGAATTGGGGATTTTAGAATGAATAAAAAAACACCTCGAAAATCGAGGTGCTTCCTATGAAAAATATTTAGATTAGGTATAGTTATCTTTCCTCTTAAGAAGGAAATAGGCTAATTTAAAGGCAACTAATCTAAACGTATTCATTTTTTTTCTTTTTTACTTTGAAGCAAAATTAGGCTAAGACTGTCATTAAGTTTTTACAGAATTTTATTTT
>CAZHCK010000102.1:0-7850 GCA_964530915.1 uncultured Cloacibacterium sp.
ATAAAAAATCCTGTTCAGATTCTGAACAGGATTTTTGTTTTTATAGTTTATAAAAATTGAAGATTTTCCTTCCTTTAGGATTTGAGGAAAATAAAATCTAAAATTTTACAGATTTTTAATCTCAGAGATTAGATCTTGCAAAACTTTCTTCGCATCTCCGAAAAGCATTGAAGTTTTTGGTCTGTAGAATAATTCGTTTTCAATTCCTGCGTAACCAGGTTTCATACTACGTTTATTTACTATGACGTTTTTAGCTAATTCAACTTCTAAAATAGGCATTCCGTAAATAGGAGAGGATGTATCTTCTTTAGCGGCAGGGTTTACTACGTCATTTGCTCCTAGAATTAACACCACGTCTGCAGTTGAAAATTCTTCATTAGCTTGTTCCATTTCCATTAATTTTTCATAAGGAACATCGGTTTCTGCCAAAAGTACGTTCATGTGTCCTGGCATTCTACCAGCAACTGGATGAATTGCGTAGAAAACATCTACACCTTTGCTTTCTAATAATTTTTCTAATTCATGACAAGCATGTTGAGCTTGAGCTACTGCTAAACCATAACCTGGAACAATCATTACTTTGCTGGCATAAGTCATGAGAACTGCTGTGTCGCTCAACGTAACTTCTTTCACAGTTCCGCCTGATGGAGAAGTTCCGCCAGAAGATTTTGCACCGCCTCCAAATGAGCCAATCAATACGTTTAATAAAGAACGATTCATGGCGTTACACATTAAGATGGTTAACAAAGTTCCTGCTGCACCTACCAAAATACCACCAGTTAACATTACTTTGTTGTCATACAAAAATCCTCCACAAGCTGCGGCAACTCCCGTAAATGAATTTAAAAGTGAAATTACAACAGGCATATCTGCGCCACCAATTGGGAAAACGAAAAGTAATCCGTAAAGCGTAGATAATCCAAAAATGACATAAAATAAATAAGCATTTTCTGGACTGAAAGTCATTACCAAATATACTGATAATCCTAAAATAGCTAATAAAATAGCAATATTCACGAATTGTTGACCAGGAAAAGCAAAATCTTTTTTAATGTTTCCATTCAGTTTTCCCCAAGCAATCATACTTCCTGCAAATGATACAGAACCGATAATGAGTCCTAAAAGGATAATAGAAAGTGTTCCTAAATTTACTTCGCCAGTAGTATTGTGTGATAAATGATTGAATTCAACCAAAGAAATTAAAGCAGCACAAGCTCCTCCCATTCCGTTGAAAAGGCTCACCATTTGTGGCATTGCCGTCATTTTTACTTTTTTGGCAGCTAGAGCTCCCACGATTGTTCCGATAAGAATTCCGCCAAAAATCCAACCGTAATTTCCTAATTTTTGACCTTCTTCATCTTGATAAAGAAAAATAGTTCCTAAAATGGCTACTACCATTCCTGCTGCTGCTAAAAGATTTCCTTTTCTAGCAGTAGCTGGATTCGAGAGCATTTTTAAACCTAAAATAAAGGTCACTGAACCGATGAGGTATAATATTGTAAGTAGTCCCATGATTTTCTATTTTTTCTTTTTACTAAACATTTCCAGCATTCGGTCTGTTACTACAAAACCTCCTACCACATTAAGCGTTCCTAAAATCACTCCTAGAAAACCTAGAACTAATGCCAAATAATTGTCTGGTTCAGCTTTTCCCATTACAATAATTGCCCCAATAATCACTACTCCGTGAATCGCATTTGCGCCACTCATTAGAGGAGTGTGTAGTACACTAGGTACATGACCTATCACTTCAATTCCTACAAAAATCATCAGAATTACAATGTAGATGATTTGTTGGTATTGAGAAATCCACTCTATAATATTCATAAAAATTTTATTTTAGTTATTCATTGAAGGAGAGAGGATAGATTTTACTCTATCGTTAATAATATCGCCATTGTGTGTGATACAAGCGCCTTTTACCAAATCGTCTTCCCAATTGAGGTTAAGGTTTGCATCTTTGTCAATGATGAGTTGTAAGAAGTTCACAATATTTTTTCCATACAATTTACTTGCGTCTGAAGGCATGGTAGATTGTAGAGAAGAGTTTCCTATAATAGAAACACCGTTATAATTTACCGTTTCGTTATTTTTAGTATGTGGAGTATTACCACCAGTAGAAGCTGCTAAATCTATAATTACAGAGCCGTTTCTCATAGAATTGAGCATTTCTTCGGTAATTAAAATAGGAGCTTTTTTACCAGGAATTTGTGCTGTAGTGATAATGATATCAGATTTTGCAACACTTTCAGCGATTCGTTGCTGTTGCTTTTGTTTGTATTCTTCGGTTTGTTCTACTGCATAACCACCAGCTGAACTGGCATCTGCAGCGCCTTCCACTTCTACAAATTTAGCACCTAAGCTCATTACTTCTTCTTTTACCGCAGGTCTTGTATCGAAAACCTCTACTACAGCACCTAATCTTTTTGCGGTAGCAATCGCTTGTAAACCAGCAACTCCAGCTCCTAAAATAAGCATTTTGGCAGGAGCAATGCTTCCTGCAGCGGTCATAAACATTGGGAAATATCTTCCGTAAGAGTTAGCGGCGAGTAAAACTGCTTTGTAACCTGCAATATTAGCTTGAGAACTTAATACGTCCATTGCTTGTGCTCTGGTCGTTCTAGGAAGCATATCAAGAGAAAAAGTAGTCATTTTTCTTTCAATAGATTTAATAACGTTTTCTCCGTTAGCTAAGGGTTGATAAACTCCCAAGAGAATTTTAGAACTAATTTTAGGAAAATCTTCATCTTGAAGAGGATGAATAGACAATAAAATGTCTGCTTGTTCTAATACTTCGGCTCTAGATTTAATTTCTGCGCCTACTTTTTCATATTCTTGGTTATTATTAAAGGATTTATCACCTGCACCAGATTCTACTATAAGTTTATTTCCTTTTTTAATGAGTGCTGCTGCAGATTCTGCAAGTAAAGAAACTCTTGTTTCGAAAGAAGGTTCTTTTAATACACCTATAATCATTTTATTAATTTTAAATATTTTCAAATATAAACCTATTTTTTGACAGTTGAAAATGATTTATTTCATGTACAAGTTATTATTGTGAATGAATAGTATTAAAAATTATTAAATTCATAATCATTATGTAACATATATTACATTAATATTTCTAAATTTTTATTCTGCACCTTTTTTTCAAAAATAGTATCTTTACCAGCAAATTTTTTGAAATATGAATATAGATTGGAAAACGGCTAAAGAATACGAAGATATCACGTACAAAAAGTGTAATGGAGTAGCGAGAATTGCTATCAACAGACCGGAAGTTAGAAATGCTTTTCGTCCAAAAACCACTTCAGAATTGTATGATGCTTTTTATGATGCTTATGAAGATTCTAGCATTGGTGTAGTTTTATTAACGGGTGAAGGTCCAAGTCCTAAAGATGGCGGTCATGCTTTCTGTAGTGGCGGCGACCAGAAAGCTCGTGGTCATCAAGGTTATGTAGGTGATGATGGAAGACATCGTCTCAATATTTTAGAAGTTCAAAGATTGATTCGTTTTATGCCAAAAGTAGTGATTGCTGTGGTAAACGGTTGGGCAGTAGGTGGTGGTCACTCGCTACATGTGGTTTGCGATTTAACATTGGCAAGTCAAGAACATGCCATTTTCAAACAAACTGATGCAGATGTTACCAGCTTCGATGGTGGTTACGGTTCTGCATATTTAGCAAAAATGGTAGGTCAGAAAAAAGCTAGAGAAATATTCTTTTTAGGAAGAAATTATTCTGCGAAAGAAGCCGAAGATATGGGAATGGTAAATGCGGTAATTCCTCACGCTGAGTTAGAAGAAACTTCTTATCAGTGGGCGCAAGAAATTTTAGCAAAATCGCCAACTTCTATCAGAATGCTGAAATTTGCAATGAATCTTACGGATGACGGAATGGTTGGTCAACAAGTTTTCGCTGGTGAAGCAACCAGATTAGCTTATATGACTGAAGAAGCCAAAGAAGGAAGAAACGCATTTTTAGAAAAACGTAAACCAGATTTCGGAGATAATCAGTGGATATCTTAATAAGGATTTAGGATTTAGTAAAACTAAATCCTAAATCCTAAATCCTAAAAACTATGATTGATTGGATAAAAGCAGCTCGACTGCGTACTTTACCGCTTTCTATGAGCGGAATTATTATGGGTTCTTTCATTGCAAGATGGAAACTCCTAGAACAAGGAAAAACTTGGGATTGGACTATTTTTGCTTTGGCACTTTTGGTGACTTTGCTCTATCAAGTTTTGTCAAATTTTGCCAATGATTATGGAGATGGTGTAAAAGGAACCGACCAAAATAGAATAGGAGAGGCAGAACAACGTGCGGTAGCTTCTGGTAAAATTTCTGCAAAGCAAATGAGAAACGCTATGTTTTTGTTTGCCTTTTTATCATTGGTGGCGACTTTAGTTTTGTTGTACAAAGCATTTTTCCCTGATTTTATTAATGAATTTTACACTTTTATAGGACTAGGAGTTGCGTGTATTTTGGCGGCAATTGGTTATACCGTTGGAAAAAAACCTTATGGATACCTTGGTTTAGGAGATATCATGGTTTTTATCTTTTTCGGGTTGGTTTCTGTGTGCGGAAGTTACTTTCTGTTTACTAAAACTTTTGATTGGGATATGCTTTTACCTGCTTCTGCAATTGGTTTGTTAAGTGCAGCAGTTCTCAATCTCAACAATATGAGAGACATTGAAAATGACGAAAAATCAGGCAAAAAAACGCTTGCATTAAGATTAGGTTTCAAAAATGCTATGATTTATGAAATGGTGATTCTCATGCTTCCACCGATTTTGGTGCTCATTTACATGATGATGAATGGTTTACAAGAACAAGGAAAATATTACGCTTTTATTTTCTTCATTACCGTATTTCCTTTGACCGCTTTGCGCAGAAAAATGATGGAAGTAAAAGAACCAAAAGAATTAGACCCATTCTTAAAACAAGTGGGAATCATTACTTTATTGATAAGTGTTTTGGTAGCTTTTGGATTGAATTATTTTAGATAATTATATGCTTTTAAAATATCATAAACATATTGCTATTCTTTCAATTATTGCTTCAGTAATTTTCTTTTTGTTATTGTTGAAAGAAATTTATGATGGTACTTCATTAAGTGAAATTGCATTTTTTCCTGCTATTTTAATGATATTTTTAATTGCAAGTTTTGTCATCTCAATTTTGATTTTAAGTAATAAACTCATCATTAATGAATCAACTTTAGTTATAACATATGTTCAGTTTATAATTATTGTGTTGTGTGTTTTGATTTTGATTTATTTTATCTTATTCATGCGTCCAATTAGAGATTAAAAAATAATAACCATGTTCATAGATTTTAAAAACAAAAAATGGCAATCTGTTAGTAGAATTTTATTAATTCTATGTTTAATAGCTATTGTTTTAGGATTGTTTTTTTATGATAAAGATTTTTTCTATCATTTTGAACCAAATTACTACAAAGAAATTAATCAAATAACATTTTCTTTAATTTTTGGGTTAATTTTGGCTGTGTTATTAACAGGTTCAATTTCAGAAGAGAAATATATATTTAGCTTATCTAGTATATTTTTAATATTACTTTTTTTAGTTGTTTCTTTTCCTAGTCTGTTATTTTTAAATAACAAATATGCTCTGGTTTATAGATTTGATAGTATTTTCAAAAAGGAAATTTCTAATAAAAATATTTATATTGAGTTAGACAAAAATGAAACGACTCCAAAAACATATGTTTACAAATTTTAATTAAAAATGATAACAGTATTGATAAAGTTTATTTTACTCAAAAAACAACTTGGGGAAAAGTTTTAAATAAAAATGAAATAGAAAAACTAAAAGTGTATAGAACAATCTGGCGAAAAAGATATATTTTAAAAGAGAATTAATCATGAAAATAAAATTCCTCGGACAAAACTGTTTTTTGTTCACTTATAATGGAAAAAATATCCTTTCTGATCCTTTTTATAATTTTCAGAAAGAGAAAACAAGTTTTGATATTTCAGCGCAAAAAATTGATTATGTGCTCATTACTCACGCTCATGGCGATCATATTGCAGATGTAAGAGAAGCTTTGCAATATCACCCTGATGCTACGGTAATTGGTCAACCAGAAATTTGTCGTTATTTTAATCATCCTAATTTTATTGACATCAACTACGGAGGTTCTGCTAAGTTTGATGATTTGAAGATTTCTATGGTTCCAGCTCATCATACTTCTAGTTTCCCAGATGGAACTTATGGAGGTCAACCTTGCGGTTACATGTTTAGATTTCAGGGTAAAAACCTATATTTTGCAGGAGATACAGGTGTAATGGCAGATATGGAGTTGTTCCCAAGACTTTTCGGTGAAATTACAGCCGCCATTCTTCCAATTGGTTCACATTATACCATGTGTGCAAGAAAAGCGAGTTTTGCAGCTGCAGAATTATTGAAAACCAAAAGAGTGATTGGTTGTCATTTTGATACTTTCGAGCCGATAAAAATTAATCATGATTCGGCAAAACAATTGTTTGCAGAGAGAAATATTGAGTTTTCGATTCCAGAATTGGGAGAAGAATTTGAAGTATAATTTTTTGAAGAATTTCAAAAAAAGACATAAAAAAATGGCAAGCTACCTAAATCACACCGCTACGACCGATTACCTTTGCTGCGTTCCCACCCTGGAGGATTCTCAGGAGCTGGTTGTTTAGGACTTGCCGGTGCAAAAATACTGAATTAATTTAAAATTCAAAATCTAATCTCGTATTTTCGAGAAAAATTTTTAAAAATAAAATGAGTAAAAACGTTTATACATTTGGTTTTCTGATATTTATCGCAACCATGTTAGTGTTCTTTGGAGTGTATTTTTTTGGATATAATACCAATTATTTTAACACAAGTATGCTTCTAAATGCATTTTTAATGCCTGCACTTTATACTTTAGGTGCTTATTTTTCGGTAACAACTTACAAAAAAGAGGTAAAAGAAATAGGTTTTAGAGATGCTTTTGGTAGAGCTTTTAAACCGATGTTTATTGGTGGTTTTCTTTCCATGTTCAGCATTTTTGCATTTCTGAATTATGTAGATACAGATGCTAAAGATTTACTGAATCATCAGTATGTAGAGCGTCAAAAAACAGAGCTTGACAATGAATATAACAAGGCAAAACAAATTTTAGCTAAAAAAGAAGACAAAGAAGAATTGGACAAAAAATATCAAGAAAGATTGCAAAGTTTTGCGCCGGAATTGGTAAAAGATAAAGATATGTTTACCTTCAGAAACTTTACGTATTTTTTCGCAGCAGTTTTGGTATTTTATACTATTCTTTCTACATTCTTCGGAACTTTCTTTAGAAATAAAACTTTAGAATAATGAGCTTAAAAACTACTGTTTCCAGAAATTTGACGGGTAAAAAAGTTCTTACTTTTTTCGTGTTGTCAAGTGTGGTTTATTTTGCCATGATTTTTTTTACGATTCCAAAATTGACTGATTTTGCGAATGGTTTACAGATTTTTGACATGAAACCAAATGGTTACAGTTTTACTTATGCCAAAGAACTTTTAGGAAATCTAGGGAAGAGTGGCAGAAATTTTTATCTGTTTCGTCAGTTGCCATTAGATTTAGTATATCCTCTCTTGTTTATGATGAGTAATGTGCTGATTTTGAGTTTCTTTCTTAAGAAAATTGGCAAATTAGAATCTTGGTTTCTTTTGGTTTTGTTTCCTATAATTGCTGGAATTTTCGATTATTTAGAAAATTTTGGTCTTATTTATTTACTCACTTCTTATCCTAAAATCTCTGAAATAGGCGTGAGAATAATCAGCACATTTACTGTAATAAAAAGTCTATTTACAAGCTTATATTTTGTAAT
>CAZHCK010000103.1:0-7493 GCA_964530915.1 uncultured Cloacibacterium sp.
AAATATATTGTATGAATAAAGTTATTTGATTTTGAATATTTTGTTGTATTTCTTGATGAGTTGTAAGGTTTCTTTATCCGTAGAAAATACAGAATTTAATCCTTGAGGTTCCTGTGGTGGATCTGCGGTGAAATCATCTCCTATATTCCATTTACCATTGGTTGGATTGTTTTTTCCTGTTCCTCCATAACCCCAAAAATTAAGCGCAGTAAATGGCAATTTATGGTCAATAGAATATTTCATTTTTTCAAAAATAAATTGATAGTACAGATTTCTATTGGCTACAGAAGCTTTCTTATCTAGACTTTCTTTCTCTCTAGGATATCCAAATTCTTCTAAAACCAAAGGTTTATTGAGTTTTTGAGCCACTTGAATATGTTCTTCTATGTAGGTGTTGGTGTTTTTGATAGCGATTTGAGTAGAATTTTTTTCATCTTTCACATCATACCAAGTCCAGTTTTTCGGCCAAATATGCATGGTTAAATAATCAATATTGGGATTATTGTGTACATTTTTAGAATCTCGCAGATATTCTACGGTAAATCTATAGGCACTAATGTATTCTTCTGGTGTGCAATAAGATGCTCCCCACCAAAACCAATTGCCATCAAACTCATGAAAAGGTCTGAAAATAATAGGAATTAATGTTCCATTGCTGTCTTTTAATTGAGAAACAATTTGGGCAACCTTGTCTAGTTTCGTTTTATACCAATTATGGAATTTTCCGCCGGGAAGAATGCTTTTAAACGCATCTGCTTTTTCTGTAGCGGTCATGTCACTGGTATAGAAACTATTTTCGTGATAGGGTTCTCTAAGATGCCAAGAAAAAGTATTGATGATTCCTTTAGCGTAAGCTTCTTTAGTATCTGCAATAATTTTATTTTCTTGCTGTAAAAACCAATTGTTAGAAGGATTGTCTTTGTCGGTAATAAACATGAAATCAGAGCCTAAGATTCCCGGATCATTTCCTGTGGCTTTCTTCATGTCCGAAAATTCAGAAGTTTGGTAAAATGAGTTGAAAGCATCTTGCTGACCAATTACCGTTTTGGTTTTTCCTAAATTTCTAAGATTATAGAATAGTGCAGCAGTTTCTGTGGTAGCATTTTTGTCTACCATGTAAGTTTTTACATTTAGTGGAGTTACCACATCTGTCTCAACTGGTGGAGTAGGTGTAGGTTTTGCTGTCTCTTCTCGGCTACAAGAAAAAATGAAAAAAAGTAAATTGAGAATGATTAAAACTTTGGTTTTCATCTTTTAAGGATTAAATTTTACTTGAATGTCATCTGCATAAAGAATTCCTGTCGCAAAACCTATAGCAATCATAATTCTCGTTTTTTGAGTATTTTGAGGAAGAGTATAAGTTTTAGAATAAAATTGCCAATCTGTAGTTCCTGTTACGAAAGCGATGCTTTCATCTTGAGCAGTTTTATTTTTACCATCGCTGGTAAATTCTACATTTAGCAATCCGTTATTCCAAGGATTTTCGCCTTGTATAATGTTTTCAGATTTTAGCCAACCAGAAATGGTAATGCTTTTTGCATTACTAGGAACATTAAACTCTTGGTCTATTCCTTCCCAATTTTTGGTTTCAGAAATAATTTTTGCGGCAGAGTTTCCTTCTTTTTTAATGTCATTATTTATAGAAATGTTACCTCGCCAAGAAGTTTTTCCGTTTTCAAAATTTCCGTTGTTAAAGATTTCTGTTATAATATTTTGAGAAGGTTTTGGAGTGTTTTGTAATGAAATTGCTTCTTTTTTCTTGATATCTTCGTCTACTATTTTTTCGTATTCTTCTTTAGAAATCGGGAAGATTTTTATATCGTCAAAAAGAAACGAACCGGTACATTCTGAAAGGGCAATCATTAATCTTCCAGAGCGCGAATTTTCCGTAGGAATTATTTTTTTCACAAGTTGCCAGTTGGTAGTGCCTTCTAATTCTACGATATTTTGATTTTTGCCTGCCATTTCTAGAACTATGACAGCCTTATTCCAATTATTTTTCCCTTTTTCTACCGCATCAGCTTTTACCCAAGCAGAAATTTCTATAGCTGGAGTATTTTTAGGAATTATAAATTCTTGGTCTATTCCTTTCCAACTCGGAGAGGTGTATTCATAAATATTGCCACTTTTGCTTCCTGTTTTTTTTACATAAGGATTAATGGTTAAAACATTTTCTCCACGCCAAGACATGGCATCTGATTCGAAACTACCATTTTTGATGAGGTTTTTTTGACCAAAAACCGTTGAAAAGCTTAAAAAAGCTAAAATAATGCTGAACTTTTTCATGACAATTTCTGTTTTTAAAGACGTTTTATGAGTTCTATACAAGCTCTGGAATTGTGATAAGGGCATTTCCAAAGTCCTGCTTTGTCTTTAAGAATGGGGGTGTAATCTTCTTTAATTCCCCAAATCCATTCTCCTTTTCTGTGGTCTATAATGTATTTTTCTACAAACTCGAAATTTTTTTCTGTGATGGTTAGAAATTCTTCATTTTGGGTAATTTGCCACGCATTGATCATTCCTATCCATAGCTCAGCTTGAGGCCACCAATGTTTTTCGGCGATGAGTTTTTTTTCTTTGGGATCAAATTCATACCAAAGTCCACCATCTTCGTCAATGCCTTCTTTGGTACTTTCAGCAAAATTGACAGCATGTTTTTTATAGATTTCTATCAAATTTTGATCTTCGATGGCTTCTGCACAACATTGTAGCAACCAAGCAGCTTCTATATCATGTCCGTAAGAAATTACATCTTCTTTTTCTACCCAATTTTCATCAAAAAAGAGCTTCAAATGATTCTTGGTTTTGTCAATAAAATGAAGGTCTACAATTTCTAGAATTTCCTTGATGGCTTCTTTCAACTTTTGATTAGGCCAAACCAAATAAAGATTAGCATACGCTTCTACAATGTGTAAATGCGTATTCATGGTTTTCTTTTCGTTGGCGTCTTTTTCGCTTAATCTCAAATCTTCTATTTCTTCCCAATTTCTGGTAAAAGCTTCTAAATAGCCTCTTTTTTGGTGGTCTCTGCTGTGTAATTCTATTTGATAGAAGAGATTTTGAGCCATTTCTAGCGCTTCTTCGTTTTTATAAATTTTATAAAACTCAGATAATCCATAAATGGTAAAAGCGAGAGCGTAAATTTGGTTTTTGGTGTCTTTTGGAGCGCCATTATGATAGAGCGTCCAAAAAATTCCGCCAAATTCTTTGTCATAAAAATAATTTTTGATGTAAAAGAAAGCTCTTTTGGCGAGATTGAGATATTCTGGATTTTTAGTTAAATCATAAGCTGCTGAAAAAGTCCAAAGAATTCTGGCATTTAATACAGAGCCTTTGTCTGCTAAAATATTTTTAGAATCCAGATGGTTAATTTCTCCTATAAAACCACCATTTCTCTCATCGAGCATATTTTTGGCCCAATATTCTAAAATATTTTGAAGTTCTTTTTCAGCTTTATTTTTGAGGTGAAGAATTCTATTTTCCACGCGAGTTTAATTTAGGGTAAAAACCTCACGCATTTCTTTGTGAGGTTTTCGGGAATTTAAAGTTATAATTGTGAGATTCTATTTTTGTCTATCAGTTTTATAATTCTCTGCACCGAAGCATAGGTGGTAAAATCATCTTCAGGCGTTTGAGTTACATAATCTACCAATCGCTCTATATCTGAGACTGCTACATGCATTCTGGTATCCGAAGAAGCGTAATAAATGTACACTTTGCCATCTTGGTCAGCAATCCAGCCGTTAGAGAAAAGCACATTAGATACATCGCCTATTCTTTCTTGATCTTCTGGAGCCATAAAATGACCAGCTGGAACATGCGTAACTTTAGAAATATCTTCTAAATCTGTCATAAACATATACAAAGTGTAACGCAAACCTGCCGCGGTGTTTCTCACTCCATGAGCAAGATGAAGCCAGCCTTTTTCAGTTTTAATAGGAGCGGGACCTAATCCATTTTTGAGTTCGTAAATGGTGTGGTAATTTTTTCCAAAAATAATTTTTTCGTCTTGTACCACCGGATTAGTCATGTTTTCTATGAATCCAAGGCCAATTCCACCGCCGTTTCCTACATCTATAAAACCATCTTGAGGTCTGGTGTAAATTGCATATTTGCCATTCACAAATTCAGGATGAAGCACCACATTTCTTTGTTGACCAGAGTTTGAAACCAAATCAGGAAGTCTTTCGAAATGAATTAAATCTTTCGTTCTTACAATTCCTGCATTGGCAATAGCAGAACTGGTGTCACCTTTTGGAGCATTTGGATCTTTTCTTTCGGTGCAGAAAATACCATAAATCCAACCGTCTTCGTGTTTTACCAATCTCATATCGTAAGCATTGGTGTCTGGATTTCCTTCGATTTGAGGAATGACACAAGGTTTTTCCCAAAATTTAAAATGGTCTATTCCGTTTTCACTTTCTGCGATGGCAAAGAACGATTTTCTGTCATTTCCTTCTACTCTTACACAAAGAATATATTTGTCATTCAATTGAATGGCTCCTGCATTAAAAGCTGCATTGTAGCCAATTCTCTCTAAAAGTAGCGGATTTTCTTTTTCGTTAAAATCATATCGCCACTCAAGTGGAATGTGTTTGGCTGTTACTACAGGATTAGAATATCTTGTAAAAATACCGTTAGATACTTCGTTTTTTGGGCTGTTAGGTTTCTCGATGAGGTTTTGATACTCTTGTTCGAGTTCTTTTTTTCTTTTTAAGAAAACATCTTTAGCATTCATCATAATCATCATTTTATCAATATTTATTGTAATTATTTGGTTCTTCTGGAGTTAAGTTCTTCAGAAATTTCTTTAACTTTTTTGTCAGATAGAGGATAAAACATCATTCCTATAAAAGCGATAACGCAGCAGATTGCAGGAAGTATACTTATCATAAGTTTCTCTCCGAAAATGGTTTCTGGATTTTGAGTAATTGCATCTGGAGCATAATTAAACCAAGCAAGAATCCATCCGCTTAAAGCTGCTCCAAGAGCCCAACCTAATTTTTGAGACATAGAAGAAGAAGAGAAAATAAGACCTGTAGCTCGTCTTCCGGTAAGGAGTTCTTGATGGTCTACAATATCTGCAAACATAGACCAGAGTAATGGTAAAACATATCCTGCAAAAAGAGAAACTAAAAATTGTAAACTAATAATCCATAGGATGTTATTAGGAATAATGTAGAAGAATGAACTTAATACTCCTGCGATAAGAATGGCAATCATATAGGTTTTTTTCTTTCCGTATTTTGCAGAAATGCTAGGAGCTAACATTACGCCTATTAAATTGGCAGCTTGACCTACTAGGAAATAAATGGTAGTCATATCCCAGCCTGTTCCCGTCATTTTATAGTGGAATTTCACATAATCTCTGAAATAATAGATGGCCACACTATCTCTTACTGCATTAAAAAGCAGTGCCGCTAATCCTGTAGCGACCAAAATCCACCAAGGTGCATTGTGAAATAAATTTTTAAGGTCTGTTTTTATAGAAGCATTTTCTTCGCTTTCGATTTGCTGTACTCTTTCTTTAGTCCAACTGAAACACAATAAGAATAGAATAACACAAATGATTCCTATACTTCCTACTCCCATTACCCAACCAATTACAGAAGTACTCACAGTAGATTCTGCTGCGCTGGTTACTTGGTTTACCTTTTCGGTATCAAATGTTTTCGCAAAAAAATCAATTAAAGGTTGTAGCAACATAAATGTTACAAAACTTCCAATAAATGCAAATGACATTCTGTAAGAAGAAAGTTGATTTCTTTCTTTAGGGTCTGCAGAAATAGCACCGAGTAAAGAAGCGTAAGGAACATTGATCATAGAATATACAATCATCATCAGCGAATAAGTGACGTATGCATAGATGAGTTTGTTGCCTTCACTTAAATCTGGCGCGTAAAAGGTAAAAACACCCATTACTGCAAAAGGAATGGCAAACCAAAGCAAATAAGGACGATATTTCCCCCATCTTGTTTTGGTTCTGTCTGCTGCAATTCCTACAAAGACATCAAAAAAGGAGTCCCAGAGTCTTGCAATCAGAAACATGGTTCCTGCAGCTGCAGCGGTAATTCCAAATACATCTGTGTAGAAAAATAAGGAGTACATCCCAAATATTTTCCAGAACATAGAAGAAGCAGCATCTCCGAAACCGTATGCTATTTTTTCTTTAAGTTTTATTTTTTCGACCATTATTTGTAAATATTTTCTTGAGTAATATCTTTTTGAAAGAATGTTTTCGGACTGTTATAAAATTCTATAAAATCCTTTTCGCTGAGTTGTCCTTTATACGGAGCATAGTAATGCATTTTCTTTTCTTGCTCTTGCCACCCATGATTTCTCCACAGTAAAACGAAAGAAATTTTATAATTTCCGATGGCTTCTGTAAGCGTTTTTGTCCACCAATTTTCATAAGGAATCTGTTCATATCCAGTTTCGGCAATCGCCATAGGTTTTTGATGTTCTACTGCTACTTCATTCATTATTTTCAGTTGGTTTTGCACTTCTGTAATAAATGAAGAATCGTTTACAGGATTCGTGTATTGGTATTTGTCAAAACTCAAAACATCTACCACATCATCTCCTGGGTAATATTCTAGAAATTCTTCCTTAGATTTGAAATCAGCAGTATTGTATACAATGATGAGGTTGTTGAGTTTTTTAGTTTCTCTAAGATAATGAATGGTAAATCTCCAAATTTCTTTAAATTCTTCAGGTGTACCGTTGTTTTTACACCACCAGAACCAGTTTCCAGTCAATTCATGGAAAGGTCTGTATAAAATGGGGATTTTTTTTCCGTCAGAACCTTTAAGATTACCTAAAAATTGTGCTGCTTGATCTAGCCAAGACAGATATAATTGGTGTTTTTCGCCATTCGGAAGGATAGAACGCAAAGAGCCTGAAGTGGTATCCCAAGAATTTTTCATTGTTAAAGGATTATCCATATGCCAACTGATGGTAGAAACTCCGCCTCGGTCATAGATTTCTTTAATCCAATTCTTCATTTTTTTGAAAGGAACTCCATCTATATTATTAGATTTTTGATGTTCGATTCCTCCTAAATCCCAACCATATAAAGCAGGGTAATCTCCTGTTACGTCTTTTATATCACTTCTACTTTCTTCATATCTCCATTTTACACCGTAAGCTAAATCATCTTGATGACCGAATAAAAATCCTTTTTCCTGAAGTAGAATAAGGTTTTGATATAAATTTTCGGTTTCTGGAGTGGCATTTTTATCAGAAAGTGATTGGTGTTTTTTTTCTGGTGACTGTGCATAACAAGAGACTACCCATAGCAATAGGGAGACCCATAAAATATGTGGAATGTAAAATTTCATACTCTAAAAATAGAATTTTAAAATTAATAACAAAAAAAAAAGATTGATTGAAAAATTAATAAATAACATGATTTTTATTATGTTAACAAATTCGGAAGAATCTCTATTTTTGTTAATACAAATTTAACTGATGTTTTTTTTAAGTTGATAATA
>CAZHCK010000104.1:0-7323 GCA_964530915.1 uncultured Cloacibacterium sp.
ATAAAGTTTGTTATTTTTGCAAAAAGCAAAAGATATGTCTGAAATCCTCAAAAATCCACATAAAAAATTTTATTTCTTTTTAATTCTCATCACTTTGGTAAATCTTTTACAGGCATATTTTACCGAAATCACTTTAGACGAAGCCTATTATTACCAATATGCAAGAGATTTAGACTGGGGATATTATGACCATCCACCGATGGTAGCATTGGTGATTAAGATTTCTCAACTTTTTTTTAATGGAAATCTGGGAGTAAGATTTTTAACCGTTTTACTATTTTCTGGAAATTTATTCCTTATCTGGAAATACCTTTTGCCTCAAGACAAAGCCTCTTATGTAAATGAATTTATCATTCTATCACTAGGTTTAGTCATGATGAATGCTTATTCCTTCATCACCACACCTGATGTTCCTCTATTATTTTTTGGGACAATATTTTTTATTTTGTACCAAAGATTTACCGAAAAACAAAATTTATGGAACGCAGTTTTATTAGGAGTTTCTGTAGCATTGCTATTTTATAGTAAATACCAAGCGGTTTTATTGGTATTTTTCGTGGTGATTTCTAACTTAAAAATGCTTACAAAACCTTACATTTATCTTGCAGGAATTGTAACTTCTCTATTGATGATTCCGCATTTAATGTGGCATATTCAGCATGATTTCCCTACATTTCAATATCATTTAGTAGACCGTTCAGAAAAGTTTAAAATCAAATATTTCCTAGAATATCTACCGAATCAGTTTGCGGTTTTCAATCCGTTTATTTTAATTCCTTTTGTGATTTTACTTTTTAAAAATAAATACCAAAATCTTCAAGAAAAAGCCTATTATTTTGTAAGTGTAGGTTTCTTGGTTTTCTTTGCTATAACCAGTCTTAGAGGACATGTAGAACCACACTGGACGGTAATTGCCTCTATTCCTATGGTAATTTTATTTTTACAATTTATCAAAGAAAAACCATCTTGGCAAAAATATGTGCGCACTATCGTTTTTGGCTCATTGGTTTTGGTTTTCACTACCAGAGTTTTATTGCTCACAGATCTTTTACCAAAAAAACTAGAATTCACAGGTAAAGAACAGAAATACAAAGCTTTAGCTGAAAAAATAGGAAAAACTCCCGTTTTATTTACTGGTTCATTCCAATCGACTTCTTTGTACAACTATTTTACGGGAAATGAATCTTCTACTTTAGGTTCTTTAAATGTTAAAAAAACGCAATTTGACATTTGGCAAAGAGAACAAAACTATTTTGGAAAAAGAGTTTTTGTAGAAAAACCAGAATCTCCAAAAGCGATAAAATTATTAGATAAAGAACACATTAGCTTTAATGGTTTTTATGTAGAACATTTCCAAACGCCCAACCGATTAAAAATAGAATTTGAGCTTCCTTCCGAACAACTCAAAAAAAATCAAGTTATTCCGATTACGATTTATAATCCTACTAAAAACGTGGTAAATTTCAATCATCCTGAAATTCCAGTGACCATTACTGCTGTATTTTTGGCGCACAGAGAAACAACGGATATTCCTACAGAAATTGAAAAAATACCAACCGTTTTAAAACCTGGCGAAAGTTTCAAAACTCAGATTAAAATCAACACGCAAAACCTAAAAGCTGGCGATTACAATTTCGGCATTACCACCAATTGTATTTTGGGGAATGCTTATAATTCGAAATTTGTAAAAGCAACAGTGAATTAAGTTAAAAACTCTTTCACCGCTTGATTAAAATCTTTTGGGTTTTCGGCTTGAAGCCAGTGTCCTGCATTAGCAATAGAAACCAATTGATATTTCGGGAACTGTTGGCGCATCAATAATTCATCTTGCGGAAGAATATAATGAGATTTTACACCTGCTAAAAACAAAGTCTCGCCCTCGAATTTTCCAAATTTTATGGCATTGGCAACGAAATCATTGTATTTCTCTGCCAAAGTATTGATGTTAAAACGCCAATTGAGTTTTTTATCTTCTGTCCAGTACAAGTTTTTAGTCAAAAACTGAATCACAAATTTCTCTGGAATGTACTGAGATAAAACATTTTCCACGTCTTGTCTTGATTTTACCTCATCGAAATTTACCGATTGAAGCGCTTTAATAATCCCTTGATGATGTGGAGGATACGCTTTCGGAGCAATGTCTGCAACAATCAGTTTTTCTACTTTTTCGGGATAAGAAATCGCAAACGTCATCACTGCTTTTCCACCGAGAGAATGCCCAAGAAGATTGGCTTTTTCGATGCCATGAAAATTCATATAATTCAGAATATCATCTGCCAAAACTTGATGATTCATCTCGTCTGAATGAAAACTTTTCCCGTGGTTTCGTAAATCAATTAAGTGAGTAGGGAAAAACTCTCCGAATTCTTTCCCGAAACTTCCCCAATTATCTAGCATCCCGAAAAGTCCGTGAAAAACGAGCAATGGCGTTCCGGTTTTTTCCTGTCCGTATATTTTTGAGTGTAAAATTTGCATATTTTTTTTTCACGCAAAGTGCGCAGAATTTTTTATTTATTTCTAAAGCTCGCAAAGAAAAATCAATTTTTAGAATACAATTTTTCTCGCTGATTTTGCTGATTGAGCAGATTTAAAATTTTCAATTCTCAACTATCAACTTTCAATTGAATTTACCATTTCGCCAATCTCTTTAAATACGCTTGAATGGTGTTTTCTAAACCAAGATACAACGCTTCAGAAATGAGAGCATGACCAATAGAAACTTCCAATAAATTAGGAATATTATCGGCAAAATATTTTAGATTGTCAAGACTCAAATCGTGTCCTGCATTAATGCCTAAACCATATTTTGTAGCTTCTACAGCGGTTTCATAATAAGGTTTTATGGCTGCTTCTTTATCAGTTTCGTAATTTTTGGCGTATGCTTCTGTATACAATTCTATCCTATCAGTTCCAGTTTCTGCTGCAAATTTCACCATTTCTGGATTTGGATCAAGGAAAATAGAGGTTCTAATGCCTGCATTTTTAAATTCTGCAATCACAGATTTCAAAAAATCTAGATTTTTTTCGCAATCCCAACCTGCATTAGAAGTGATGGCATCATCTGCATCTGGAACCAAGGTAACTTGCTCTGGTTTCACTTCCAAAACCATATCAATAAACGGACGATGAGGATTTCCCTCGATATTAAATTCTGTATACACCAAAGGTTTCAAATCATACACATCTTTTCTGGTGATGTGTCTTTCGTCTGGTCTTGGGTGGATGGTTATTCCTTGTCCGCCAAATTCCTGAATTTTAATCGCTGCTTCGGTTACACTAGGAGTTTCTGCGCCTCTTGCATTTCTGATGGTCGCTATTTTATTGATATTTACTGATAATTTTGTCATTATTATAGATTTTAGATTTTAGATTTTAGATTTTAGATTTTGACAAAATTCGTCCCACTTCTATAATCCTATTTCTAAAATTTTATATTATGCTTTACTTATTTGCATTATTTCAAGGTCAAATTCTTGTGCTGCGGTAAGAATATGGTCAAAAATATCAGCCTGAATTCTTTCATAATCTACCAATTCTGCTTTGTTGGCAAAACAATAAATTTCTAAAGGCATTCCTTGAGGTGAGATTTCTAACTGACGGACCAAAACGATTTCGTCTTGATCTACTTTTGGATTATTTTTGAGGTAATTCAATACATAATTTCTAAAAAGTCCGATGTTCGTTAACTGTTGACCATTGATAATTCTTTCAGCATGTGGAATATTCTTCTTGCTTTCTGCAATTTCGCGAAGTTTTCTATCCATATATTCAGAAATTAAGTTGATGTCTTTTACTTTTTCATAAAATTCATCATCCACAAATTTGAAAGACTTGATATTAAAATAAATCGAACGCTTAATTCTTCGGCTGCTTCCTTCATACATTACTTGGTGATTTCTGATTTCTGTAGAAAGCAAATCATAGGTAGGAATCGTGGAAATGGTTTTGTCAAAATTGACAATTTTTGTCGTTAATAAATTAATATCTTGAATATTTCCTTCAATATTATACTTCGGAATTCCAATCCAGTCACCAACTTTCATATTTTTAGAAGTAGACACGTGAACTCCTGTTACAAATCCTAAAATGGTATCTCTAAACACCAATAGAATAACGGCTGTAATTGCACCTAAAAGTCCAATAATAGTACTTGCCTGAATTCCTAAAATGATAAAAATACCAATGATGGAAAAAATAACCATTCCTAAAATTCTAGAAGTTCCTGCTATAGCTTTTATTGCAGTAATTCTATAAATATCTTCCTTATGGATGTAGTAAATTTCTAACGATTTAATCACTCTATATGCTAAAACCGCAAAAAACATGACTTGTCCAAAATACAAAAGTCTTTCAAAGTAAGTGAAACTTTTAGGATGACGCCAAAAGATATCTTCAATAAAAATAAGGGCAAAACCTAGAGCCACTATGTGTGAAACAGAATTCTGAACCCTCTCTTTATAAGCAAATTTCAAAAATTCATTTTTTGAAACTTTTACGACTACTCTAGAGATTAAATTATTGAGAACTCTAAAAACAATGTCCACAACCAAAAAGAAAAACAGCAGCAA
Organism: uncultured Cloacibacterium sp.; assembly: GCA_964530915.1. Lineage (GTDB taxonomy): Bacteria > Bacteroidota > Bacteroidia > Flavobacteriales > Weeksellaceae > Cloacibacterium. The sequence continues at coordinate 4,569 of CAZHCK010000104.1, forward strand.
AATCATTTTAGAGAAAATTTGCCCTGGTAAAATTAAATCATCTGTGAAGTTTTCTTTCACAAAAAAATGAATCTGTTCACTTAAATTTCTTAACAATCCCATAAAGCTAAATTTACGCAAAAATAAAAAATATCATTGGGAATTTGCTTTTATTTATTACTTTTAACCAAACTAATTAAGGATTTATGGAGCAAAATATTATCACCATTGTCTCACTCATCATCATAGGAATAGGAATTCTAGGAACTTTCTTGCCTGTTTTACCAGGATTAGCCGTGAGTTTTTTAGGATTAATTCTTTATAAATTCGCTGGGAATCCAGATTTTTCTATTTGGTATATTGTCATTTTTGGAATTTTAACGCTCATTTCATTGGTGCTTAATTACATTATTCCCATCAAAACCACCGAGAAATATGGTGGCAGCAATTATGGAAAATATGGTGGTTTCATCGGCACGATAGTTGGACTATTTTTTCCACCACTTGGTTTTTTAATTGGCATGTTATTAGGCGTTTTCTTAGGCGAACTTTTGCATGATAAAAACGACAAACAAAAAGCACTCAAAGCGACCAAAGGTGCTTTCATTGGCTTTATCTACGGAACAGGTTTTAATCTTATGGTAGGATTGGCAATGTTTTTGGTAGTACTTATTAATATCTTCAATTCTTAAAAATATGAACACTAAATTCTTAATATTAGCAGCAGCTACCTTTTTGGTAACTCAATGCACTTGCCAACAAAAATCTACAGAAATGAAAATGCCTGTAACCAGCTCTCAAGAAGTAAATTCTACCTATCCTACAGAAAAACCAGAATCTGGCGTTACTCGTTTGATAGAAAAACAGAATATCTTTTTAGAAAAAGAAAAAGTAAACATCACCTTCAATAAAGTGACCGAAGACAACAGATGTCCTATGAACGCTCGTTGTGTTTGGGCTGGTTATGCTTCTGCAGAGATAGAAGTGATGAGTGTGCATTCTAGACCTAGAAAATTCATCGTTTCTACTATAGATGATGCTGGAAAAAACCTTAAAAATTCTTTCGTTTTTAATGGTCACAAATACACGCTTGTTAATTTTTATCCCGCTAATTCTACAGACGTAACCTTTGAAAAACTGAAAGGAAAATACGTGGTAGATATTAAAGTAGAATAATTTTTGGGCGTGTCTTTTTCGCCAAAACTTTTGCCAACAACCGAAAAAAGACCGCGCTTTCCGTTACAATCTTTTTTGGGGTGGCTTCGTCAAGCTCAGCCACCCAAAAAAAGGATTTCCACTGCAATCGCTCACGCAAAAGAACGGTAAATCATAAAAATTCACTACCAGTTTATCGGTTTCTTATTTTTAGAAATCAGATATTCATTAATTTTAGAAAAAGGTCTGCTTCCGTAGAAACCTCTGTACACCGAAAACGGAGAAGGATGCGCCGACTGAATGATAAAATGCTTCGTTTCATCTATGAGCGAAGCTTTTTTTTGTGCAAAAGCGCCCCACAAAACAAAAACCACATTTTCTTTCTTCTCAGAAATTTCTTTGATAATAAAATCTGTGAATTTTTCCCAGCCCAAATCTTTGTGAGAATTTGGTTCATGCGCACGAACTGTTAAAGTAGCATTGAGCAATAAAACTCCTTGTTTCGCCCAAGAATCCAATTCGTTACTGGTTTTTACAATTCCTAAATCATCTTTGAGTTCAGTGAAAATATTCTTCAAAGAAGGTGGCGCAGAAACCTGATCCGAAACCGAAAAACACAAACCATTTGCCTGAAAATCATTATGATACGGATCTTGACCAATAATTACCACTTCTACTTCATCAAAAGGAGTAAGTTCAATCGCACGGAAAATTTGATTTTTTGGCGGGAAACATTTGGTGGTAGCATATTCATTTTTCACTTTTTGCCAAAGTGTTTCAAAATATTCTGTATTTTTTATGGGGGCAAGAATTTCTGTCCAAGTCATGATTTGTTGTAAAGTTGATGAGTTGTAAAGTTGCATTTTTTTGCAAAAAACTACAAACTTTCTTTCTTAATAATTTTAGAGAATTGTTTTTCTAATTGTTTATTGTTTTTACTAATCGTGTCTAATTTTCCATTATTGAATTGTAATAGAAAGTAATGATTTTCTTTATAATTTGGCAATTTAGGTTCTTCGTCTACCGAGTTATCATGCTCAAATTTTTCCCAAACAAAAAAATTGAATAGCTGATTGTTTTTAAAAATCCATGATTTTGTTTCCCAAATATCACCTGCATCTCCACCAAAATCTGCTAATTGCCTATAATCTGTTATTATTTCTTTTTGCTTGTTATAGTTAAAAAATTTCACAGAAGAAGCATCATATTCTCCACCAACTCTTGCAATTAATCCTAAATTATTTTTGTCTATATCAAATTTATATACCGCATAAGCATCAACTTTATTCATATCAAAAATTGAAATTTCTTTTGGAAAAAATATTGAATCAGCAATATTTAATAATTTTCCTTTATACTCAAATTTCTCATCATAAATATCTTCCGCTGAAAACACTTTAAGCGTATCAAAATCTACAGTTTTAAATTGGTCTAAAAATTTTTGATTTTTACTTACCCAAACTTTTGTTTCTGGTACTTTTTCTTTTTTAATTTCATTATTTGGAACTTCCTTTTTACAAGAAACCAAACTCAAAACCGTAAAAATTGTTATTAGTTTTTTCATAAAATCCATTTCCTCAAATTTACAAAAATCATCGTAACGATTTTACAACTTTACAAT
>CAZHCK010000105.1:0-7301 GCA_964530915.1 uncultured Cloacibacterium sp.
CTATTAATACACATTTTCTTAATTTCATATATAATATTCTTTCAATGAAACCCATCATCACTGCAACCGAATTTTCAGAAATTTTCCATCAAGAAAAATTGTCTTTAAAATTAACTGCTCACAGATTGCACAAATTTTACAGATAAACACTTCGCTTTGCGAAGCATTTTAATGCCTTTGCTAAACGAAGTGCCTTAAAATTTACAGAAATAAATAAAAATCTTTGCGTTTATAAAATTTTACACAATGAAACCCATCATCACTGCAACCGAACTTTCAGAAATTTTCAATCAAGAAAATTTAGTCATTCTTGATGCTAGAACGGGAAAAGACGCTCATGAAAATTATCTACAAAATCACATCAAAGGTGCTAGATTTATCGACCTTGACAAAGATTTAGCAGAAATTGGCGAAGATGCAGCTTTCGGAGGAAGGCATCCTTTGCCAAAGATTTCAAAATTTGCAGAAACTTTACAAAATTTAGGGATTTCTGAAGATTCACATATTGTGGTTTATGATACTTCTAATGGTGCAAATGCAGCGGCTCGTTGTTGGTGGATGTTAAAATCTTTTGGAATTGAAAAAGTTCAGGTTTTGAGTGGTGGATTTCAAACAGCAGAAGAGGCAGGGATTCCTTTAAAGTCTGGAGAAGAATTTTTTGAAAAAACTTCTTTTATTTTGAAGGAAAACTGGAGTTGGCCAACCTCAACTTTAGAAGAGGTAGAAAAAGAAATTACCGAAAATTCTGCTACCGTAATAGATGTAAGAGATGCTTACAGATACCGTGGAGAAAGCGAACCAATAGATTTAGTAGCAGGACATATTCCTGGTGCGATTAACATTCCTTTTTCTGAAAATTTAGATGAAAATGGCGAATTTCTTTCTCCTGAAATTCTAAAAGAAAAATATCAAAACTTATTAGCAGATGCTTCGACTCCGCTCAGCATGACAAAAAAATTAATCATTCATTGTGGTTCTGGCGTTACGGCTTGTCATACGATTTTGGCTTTAGACTATGCTGGTTTCGTCACACTGAGCGGAGCCGAAGTGCCGAATTTATACGTGGGTTCATGGAGTGAGTGGAGCCGAAGAGAAGGCAAAGAAATCGCTAAAGAAGTATAAATGATTTACAAATTTTCTGAAACAGATGAAGAATTGAAACAGATTCTTCAATTACAAGCCCAAAATCATAAAGATTCTGTAAGTGAAGACACCAAAGCAAAACAAGGCTTCGTTACGGTAAAGCATTCATTTTCAGAAATAAAAGCATTGAACAATATAGAGAAACACACAATTCTAAAAGTTGATAACCAAGTAGAAGCGTATGTTTTAGCAATGACTAAAGAATCTAAAAATTTAATTCCGATTCTAGAGCCAATGTTTAAAATTTTTGATGAAATTTTTTACAAAAACAAGAAAATTTCTGAATACAATTATATGGTTTGTGGACAGGTTTGTGTAGTAGAAAATTTACGCGGAAAAGGTGTTTTCGATTCTGCCTATCAATTCTATAAAACGGCGTATGAAAAAGATTATGATTTTTGCATCACAGAAATTGCTTCTAGCAATGTTCGTTCTCTAAAAGCACACGAAAGAATTGGTTTTGAAGTCATTCATCAATACAAAGATAAATTTGATATTGATTGGTTGGTAGTAGTTTGGAATTGGAGATAAAAAAAGACGCCGAAAAACTTCGGCGATTTCTATATTTTTCAACGGATTGCTTCGTTTCTCAACGATGTTTTAAAACAAAATTCCCAATTCAAATTTTGCTTCTTCACTCATCATTTCTTTGTTCCAACTTGGCTCGAAAGTGAGTTCTAAATCTACAGATTTTACATTTTCTACAGCTGCTACTTTTTCTTTTACCTCTTGAGGTAGAGATTCTGCGACAGGACAATTCGGCGTAGTAAGAGTCATCACTACTTTTACATCTCCGTCTTCAGAAATTTGTACATCGTAAACCAGTCCCAACTCATAAATATCAACTGGGATTTCTGGATCGAAAACTGTTTTTAAGGCTTTAATAATATTTTCTCCTATCGTGGCAATTTGTTCGTCTGTAAATTTCATAATTCTTAATACATTTGAGATTTCATTTAATCTTCTCTTCTTTCTAATAAATCTTCTTGTCTCATTTTGCGAAAGATATTGGCCAAAGTTAAGACATCTTTTTCGCAATATTTTACAATTCTCGGCAAGTCTTTTTCTATATAATAAATAGACGAAACCATAGAACCATCTATATCATCTTTGGGAGTAGGAACGCCAAAAATATGCGCCATTAATTCCAAAGAAATAAAGCTTTTCCAATCACCAAATTTCCACAATTCCATCGTATCAAGATGCGGAATTTCCCAAGGTTTTTTACCAAACATCTGGAACGGAATTGGCGGTTGCATTCCATTGACGAGAAATCTTCTAGCAATCCACGGAAAATCAAATTCTTTCCCATTATGAGCACACAAAATAACATCTCTCAATCTGTTACTGTTAAAAATTTCGCCAAATTCTTCTAACAATTTTCGTTCATCATCTCCAGCAAAAGATTTAATTTTTATGCTCTCATTTTTCTCATATATTCCTACAGAAATACATATAATTTTACCAAATTCCGCCATTATTCCGGCTCTATCTCCGTAAAAATCTGCGGCAGAAATATCTTCTTCTCTTTGTCTTGCAGTTTTTTTATCCCAAAGTTTTTGTTCTGTTTCAGAAAGTTCAGCAAAATTACTGACTTGCGGAACGGTTTCTATATCGAGAAAAAGCACTTTTTCTATGGGAATATTTTTAATCATTTTGGTTGGTTTTAGTTTTTTTTTATGGTTGAGAAGCTATTAAATCTTCTACTTCCTTTTTCTGTTCGGCATATTTCTGCTGCAAATCAGAACCTTCTCCCATTCTTCTGTAATATTCTAAAGCTTTACCACCAAATTGTTTAATGTAAAATGGTGAGAGCTCAGGAATTTGTGGAAAAACTTTATGAAAAAGCATTTCATAATACGCTTGAAATTCCCTTTCATTTTTATCTTCCACTAGAGAATTTGGGTCTTTTTGACGAACATGAAGCATTTCGTGAGCCACCATATTCAAAACCAATTTGATGTCAAAATCAAATAGATTTTTAGGAATTTTCACTACTTGTTTTTCTCCTATTTCTCCTTCTGCAGTTAATAAAAGTCCATCGTTTTTCAGTTCTTCTCTAAACCCAAAACCTGCAAAATTCTCGTGTTCTAAGTCGAAATTTCTTATCAGATACTTGGCTGCATCTAAAATTTGGTCGCTTTCTTTATAAGCATTAAGATGTAAATTAACTTGTTCTAAATTCATTTCTTAACGAAAATAAGAATTTTAATCTAAATCTTCAAAAGCAATTTCCACTTCTAATTTCTCCGCTAAAAGTTTAGAAATTTTCAACTTTAAAGGCTCAATATCAATATTTTGCATCGCATCATTCGCAAAAGCGTATAATAACAATGCTTGTGCTTCTTTTTTAGAAATTCCTCTTGCTCTCAGATAAAATAGGGCATCTTCATTCAGCTGACCAACCGTACAACCGTGAGAACATTTTACATCATCTGCAAAAATTTCTAACTGAGGTTTCGTATCAATCGTAGCGCCTTCGTCTAACAAAATATTATTGTTTTGCTGATAAGCATTGGTCTTTTGAGCAATTTTATCTACAAAAACTTTCCCATTGAAAACGCCGTGAGCTTTATCTTTGAAAACACCTTTGTAATTCTGATAAGATTCACAATTCGGTTGGTTGTGATGAACCGCAGTGTGATGATCTACCAATTGTTCCCCACCAATAATGGTAATTCCGTTCATAAACGAGTTGATGTTTTCTCCGTTATGAATAAAATCTAGATTGTTTCTCACCAATTTTCCACCGAAAGAAAATGTATTTACAGTTGCCAAAGAATCTCTTTCTTGCTTCGCAAAAGTGTGATCTACCAAATAAGAAGTATCGCTATCATTCTGTAATTTATGCCAATCTGCTTTTGCATTTTTACCTGCAAAAATTTCGGTTACAGAGTTGGTAAACACATAAGTTTCATCAAAATTATGATGAGATTCTATCACTTCTACTTTTGCACCTTCTTCTACTACTAATAAATTTCTTGTATTATAGAAAGTGTTCTGTTCTTGACTTTGAGAGAGATAGAACACATGAATTGGCTTTTCTATCACCACATTTTTCGGAACGTGAAGAAAGAAACCATTTTCATGAAGTGCTTCATTTAAATTGCAAAAAGCCAAATCTTGATTAGCAATTGTATTGAAGTGATTTTTAATAATTGCTGAATAAGATTCATGCGAAAGTGCATAATTCAATGTTAAAAACTCAGCATTTTCTACAGAAATATTAGATAATTCTTTGTGCAATTTTCCATTCACAAAAACAATCCAATCAAAATGTTCTTCGCCAAGGTGAAGCTCGTCTAATTGTTTTTTTTTAATAGAATGGTGCTCTGAAGCAGAAAAATTGTAATCTTTTTCTACAATTTCCTTCAGATGGGTATATTTATATTCTTCGTCTTTCTTAGTCGGAAAACCTTTGCTCAGAAATTGTTCTAAAGCCTGAAGTTTGCTCCCAGAAAGTGAAGATTTTTGAAGTTCTATTTGTTCGAATAAACTCATTTTAATTTACAATTTTCATTATTTTACGAGCCAATCGTATCCTTTTTCTTCGAGTTCTAACGCCAATGATTTATCACCAGTTTTAATAATTTTTCCGTCAGCTAAAACATGTACAAAATCTGGCTGAATGTAGTTTAATAATCTTTGGTAGTGCGTAATTAATAGCACTGCATTTCCTTCATTTTTGAAAGCATTTACACCATCTGCTACGATTCTCAACGCGTCAATATCCAAGCCTGAATCAGTTTCGTCTAGAATAGCCAATTTAGGATTAAGCATCATCATTTGGAAAATTTCATTTCTTTTCTTTTCACCACCAGAGAAACCTTCATTCAACGAACGAGAAAGGAAGTCTTTTTTGATTCCTAATAATTCTGATTTTTCACGAACTAAGGCCAACATTTCTTTAGCAGGCATATCCTCTAAACCATTTGCTTTTCTGGTTTCGTTAAGCGCAGCTTTGATGAAATTAGTTACCGTAACTCCCGGAATTTCTACTGGATATTGGAAAGAAAGGAAAATTCCTTTGTGTGCTCTTTCTTCAGGAGCATCTTCTATAATATTTTCTCCTTCGAAAAGTATTTCTCCATCAGTAACTTCGTAATCTTCTTTTCCTGAAATTACAGAAGAAAGAGTAGATTTTCCAGCACCATTTGGTCCCATAATCGCGTGAACCTCGCCTGGTTTTATTTCTAAATTAATTCCTTTCAGAATTTCTACGCCGTCTTCAATTTTGGCGTGTAAATTATTTATTTTTAACATTTTGTATATTTTCTTATTTAAAAAATTATCCTACAGAACCTTCTAATGAAATTTCTAATAATTTCTGTGCTTCAATCGCAAATTCCATTGGCAATTTATTTAGAACTTCTTTACTGAAACCATTTACAATTAGAGCAATTGCCTTTTCTGTATCAATACCTCTTTGGTTACAGTAGAAAATCTGATCTTCACCAATTTTAGAAGTCGTAGCTTCGTGTTCTAACTGTGCAGAAGGATCTTTGATTTCGATGTATGGAAAAGTGTGTGCTCCACATTCATTTCCCATCAAAAGAGAATCACACTGTGAGAAGTTTCTCGCACCTTTAGCAGAAGGCATTACCTTAACCAAACCACGATAAGAGTTGTTCGATTTTCCTGCCGAAATTCCTTTAGAAATAATCGTAGATTTGGTGTTTTTACCAATGTGAATCATCTTGGTTCCTGTATCTGCATACTGGTGATTATTGGTCACTGCAATCGAATAAAATTCACCCACAGAATTATCACCTTTCAAAATACAAGAAGGATATTTCCAAGTTACCGCAGAACCTGTTTCTACTTGAGTCCAAGAAATTTTAGCATTTTTTTCGCATAAACCTCTTTTGGTAACAAAGTTATAAACTCCACCTTTTCCGTTTTCATCTCCTGGGAACCAGTTTTGTACGGTAGAATATTTAATTTCTGCATTATCCATCGCGATCAACTCTACCACAGCAGCGTGCAATTGGTTTTCGTCACGAGCTGGAGCAGTACAACCTTCCAGATAAGAAACATAACTTCCTTCATCGGCAATTACCAAAGTTCTCTCAAACTGACCAGTTCCAGCCTGATTAATTCTGAAATAAGTAGAAAGTTCCATCGGACATTTTACACCTTTCGGAATGTAGCAGAAACTTCCGTCTGAAAATACTGCTGAGTTTAAAGCTGCATAAAAATTATCACCTCTCGGAACAACTTTTCCAATATATTTTTGAACCAACTCAGGATATTCTTTAATCGCTTCAGAAATAGAGCAGAAAATAATTCCTTTTTCTTTCAAAGTTGCTTGGAAAGTGGTTTTCACAGAAACCGAATCCATTACAATATCTACTGCAACTCCTGCTAAACGCTTTTGTTCTTCGATATTGATTCCTAACTTTTCGAAAGTTTTCAGTAATTCTGGGTCTACCTCATCTAAGCTTGCCAATTCTGGCTTTACCTTCGGGGCAGCATAATATTTAATCGCCTGAAAATCTGGTTTTTCATATTGAATATTTGCCCAATCTGGCTCTTCCATTTTTTGCCAAATTCTGAAAGATTCTAAACGCCATTCGGTCATCCAACTTGGCTCGTTTTTCTTTGCAGAAATCATGCGTACAATTTCTTCAGACAATCCTGTAGGAAAATCTTCGTACTCAATATCTGTATAAAAACCAGCTTCGTATTCTTTGGTTTTGAGGTCTTCCCTCAAATCATCTTCTGTATATTTTGCCATACTTATAAACTAAAACTTTCTCCACAGCCACAAGTTCTTGCAGCGTTTGGATTATTAAAAACGAAACCCTTTCCATTCAAACCACCAGAATATTCTAACGTGGTCCCAACAAGGTACAAGAAAGATTTTTTATCTACAATAATCTTTACCCCATTGTCTTCAAAAACTTGGTCAGCTTCTGTTTTTTCATTGTCGAATTTCAAAACATACTCTAATCCAGAACAACCTCCACTCTTTACGCCAACTCTAATATAGTCGGTTTCTGGGTTGAAGCCTTCTTCTTTCATCAATTGAGATGCTTTTTCTTTTGCTAAATCTGATACTTTCATCATTATTTTTATTTAGAATGATTTTAGATTGCAAAAATACTACATTTCAAATCAATATCAAATTTGTTGCGAAATATTTGTCTATGTATTTC
>CAZHCK010000106.1:0-7200 GCA_964530915.1 uncultured Cloacibacterium sp.
ATGTATTTCATAGATAAATTTTAACTTTGGGAAAATTTAATCATCAAAAAGAAAATTTATACATGAAAAAAATAGGAATATTATTTTTAGGACTCATTTCAGCATTCAGTTTTTCACAAAATACACGTTTTGTGTATCAAGTTTCTATGAAAACAGATTCTACCGCAGCTCCTAAAATAGAAAATGCTTACTTAGACATCTCTACAGAAAAATCTATTTTCTATGGCGAAAAAAGAATGAAAAGAGATTCTACCATTCGTCAAGCGATGGAAACCAGAAATTTCAATTTTGACAGAAATTCTATGGAGCAATTCAGAACCGCAATTACTTATTCCATCGAAAAAAATCACGCTACCAAAACCATTAGTTATAAAGATAGAATTGCTAGAGACCAATATTGGTATGATGAAGACAGAACCTTTACGTGGAAAATCTTACCAGAAACCGTAAAAATTGGTGAATATGAAACTCAAAAGGCAGAAACTACTTTTGCTGGCAGAAAATGGTTTGCTTGGTTTACTCAAGATCTTCCTTTTATAGATGGCCCTTATAAATTTTCTGGATTGCCAGGATTAATCGTAAAAGTGGAAGACGAAAAAGGAGATTATTCTTTTGACTTGAAAGAAACCAAAAAAATTGCTGAACTTCCTAATTTCGAAAGCAGATTTGGCAATAATATTAAAGTGAAAAGAAGCGAATTCTTAAAACAGCAAGAAAAATTCTATAAAGACCCGATGTCATTTTTCCAAAATCAAGGTGGCGGATTTGCAATGAGAATGGGAGGAAATCAAAATCCACAAAATGAAGCTGAAAGAAGAAAAATGATGGAAGAAAGGCTGAAAGAAGAAGCGAAAGCCAACAATAATCCACTGGAAAAGAATTAATCACAAAAAAGTTAAACTTTGTCAAAAACTCAACAAATGTATTTTGGCAAAGTTTTTTTTTATAATTTTGCTCCTGAAATGGCAAAGCATTTAAAAATAATTGTAATGATTTTCGCATTGGGAATGTTCATCGTTCCTAATCAAATGCTCTTTGCCCAAAATACAGAAACCGCTTGTTGTGCTACAGAAAAATCAGACAAAGATTGCTGTAGTTCATCTAAAAAAACTAGTCCTTGTCACGATACTTCCAAAAAATCACAATCTTGTAATAGCAATTGTGCAAAATGTACTTCTTGCTCATTAAGTGTTGTTTTCTTAGGTGAAGAAACGGACAAATCTCTGGGCGAAATTTCTTCTCACGCTATTTCTAATAAAGTAGAAAATTTCTACTTAGCGCCTTATTTATCTCAACTTTCTATTGCGATTTGGCAACCTCCCAAAATAGGTTAATAAAATTTGTACAGCCATAATTGTGGCTTATCCTTAAAATTTATTTCAACAAAATTTATTTAACTTATTAAAAATGAAAAACATACAGAAAAGTCTTCTGACTTTACTCCTTTTATTCTTATTTCAAATTATCTTTTCACAAATTACCAAAGAAAAAGCTTTAGTAAAAGGTGAATGTGGAATGTGCAAAGACAGAATAGAAAAAACAGCCTTAAAATCTGGTGCCAAAACCGCAACTTGGACCGCAGAAACCCAAACCTTAGAAGTGGAATTTGACATTTCTAAAATTTCTTTGGATAAACTTCTGAAAAATATTGCAGATGTAGGGCACGACAACGAAAAGTATAAAACAGACGAAGACACTTACACTGCTTTACCAGAATGTTGTCATTATGATAGAGCCCTTAGTTTCGAAGAAGCTATCGCTGCTAAAAATTCTGAACTTACAGAATCTTCTGAAAGTCATTCCGAAGAACATACTGAAGACCATTCTCAACACACCGAAAAAGAAAAAACCATAGAAGGTGTAAAACTTACCAAATATCAAGAAGCAACTGCTCTTAACAAAAAAGAAGCGGGTTTGGTTTTCAATATTAATTCAAAAGAATTATTGAAAGCAGCTTGTTGTAATCTTTCTGAAAGTTTCGAAACCAATGCAACAGTGGACGTTTCTTTTTCCAATGCTGTCACAGGAACTAAACAGTTGAAAATGCTTGGTTTAGATCAAAAATATACCGCTTTAACTAAAGAACTTTTACCAGAAATCAGAGGATTAGCTTCTGCATATGGTTTAAACTTCATTCCCGGTCGTTGGATTTCAGGGATTCAATTAACAAAAGGAGGAAGCACCGTAGTAAATGGTTACGAAAGCATTACAGGACAAATCAATACAGAATTTGTAAAATTCAATAAAGAACCAGAAAACTCTGTGAATCTTTTTGCTGATTTTAATGGAAGATACGAAGCCAATATTGTTTCTACTTCTAAATTGAATGAAAAATGGGGACAATCTATTTTATTGCACGGAAATGCAACCGTGGGCGAAATGGATGATAACCATGACACCTTCCTTGACAGACCGAAAGGAAACCAAATCAATGCAGCCTATTTATTGGATTACAATGATTTAGAAAACTCTGGTTTTGGTTCACATTTTGGAATTCAATATTTAGTAGACAAAAGAATTGCAGGACAAGTTGGTTTTGATGACAAACTTCCGCAAATTTCTCAGAATAAATATGGAGTGAATATTGACATCAATCGTTTTCAGGTTTGGAACAAAACAGGTTACATTTTCAAAGGAAAACCTTACCAAAGCATCGGTTTGATGAACCAATTTACTTATCATAAACAAAATAGCTTTTTTGGTCTTAGAAATTATTTCGGCGAACAGAAAACCTATTATTCTAACTTGATTTTTGAGTCAATTTTTGGAAATACCAATCATAAATATAAAACTGGAGCAAGTTTCTTATATGATGATTATAATGAAGATTATTTAGCTCAAAATTTCCAAAGAACAGAAACCGTTCCGGGATTGTTTTTTGAATATACTTTAACAGGACTTAAATACACTTTGGTAGCGGGTTCGCGTGTAGATTTTCACAATTTAGCAGGAACACAATTCACGCCGAGAATTAATTTCAAATATGATTTTTCGCCAAAAACCATTTTAAGACTTTCTGCTGGAAAAGGCTTTAGAACAGCAAATATTTTTGCAGAAAACCAACAGTTTTTTGCTTCAAACAGAAGTGTAGAAATTTCACAAAACGGAGGGAAAACATATGATTTAAAACCAGAAATCGCTTGGAATTATGGAGCAAGTCTACAACAAGATTTCAAACTTTTCGGCAAAAAAGCAAGTTGGATTACAGATTTCTTCAGAACAGATTTCCAAAATCAAGTTTTAGTAGATTTAGAAAATCCACAAAAAATCGTTTTCTATAATTTAGACGGCAAATCATTTGCCAATTCACTTCAAACACAATTAGATTTTAGCGTGGCAAAAAATCTAGATTTCAGAGTAGCGTACAAGTACTATGATGTACAAGCAGATTTTACTAACGGAAGAAAAGAAATTCCTTTCATGGCTAAAAACAGAGGATTTTTCAATGCAGCTTATAGCACTAAAAAAGAAGGAAAAGATGCTTTTTGGACCTTTGACACAACCGTTCAATACGTTGGGAAACAGAGAATTCCGAATACCGCTTCTAACCCTCAAAATTTACAATTGCCAGAATTTTCTGATGCTTATATGACTTGGAACGCTCAAATTGCTCACAATTTCAATAAAAACATCAGAGCGTATTTCGGTGGGGAAAATTTAACTGGAACTCGACAAAAAAATCCGATTGTAGATGCACAGAATCCTTTCGGGAATTATTTTGACGGAGGAATGGTTTATGCGCCCATTATGCCTGCCAATTTTTATGTAGGATTTGATGTTAATTTTTAAACAAATAAAAAAGGATTTCAAAATTTTGAAATCCTTTTTCTTTTATATCAATTACTAAGCATTTAGCCACACTGAAGAAGAAAGATAATTTTGGTCTGGATAATAAATAAATATTACGTTTTTATCTTTAATTGTATTGATAATTGGTTTTGCTAGCGCTGTAGGAACAGCTGGACAACCCCAACTTCTGCCAATTCTGCGCTGAGATTTTATAAAATCTTCGCTCACGTAATCTGCTCCATGCATCACTATAGCACGCTGTAAAGCTCGGTCATTAAAGCCTTTATCCATTCCGTGAAGCTTTAGTGAAAAACCATTACTTCCGTTATAAGTAGACTCTGTAACGTAAAAACCAAGGCTACTTTGCAAAGAACTTTCTGTATTTGAAAATTTTCTGGCAAATTCTTCACCTGTGTTTTTTCCGTGGGCAACCAAAGAATTAAACAATATTTTTTTATCATTTAAATCGATTACCCAAAGTCTTTTTTGAGTAGATGAAAGTGAAAAATCACAAACAGTTAAAAGATGACTGTTTTCATCTATTTTCCCAGCTTTTTTTAAATTATTAAAACCTAAAATTGCTTTTTCAAAAACATCTAATTCTAGTTTATTGGAGTTATTGAATTCTATAACATTGTATAAAGTTTCAGCTTCGCTAAGTTCTGTTGTTTTACCAGAATTCTTTTCAACTTTGGTCGGTACCGGTTTTTTAGAATGAGCTTCTGAGTTTGTTTTTTTATAAAATGACGTGGCAATCATCAAAATTGCCGTGAGTAGTAATAGTAATTTCTTCATCGATTTTGGTTTTGGTATTTTTACTCGGGCAAAAATACAAAACACTATAAACCAACAAATTAAATTAAAATAAATTAACTTTTATTTAACTCTATTTAACATAATATAAAGAAACTGCAATTATAGAAAGACTATTTTTTCTCAGAATCTCTCTGAAAATCAAGACTTACAGAATTCATGCAATAACGCATTCCTGTAGGTTCTGGCCCGTCATTAAAAACATGACCAAGATGCGAATCACAACGCTTGCACAGCACTTCTATTCTTTCCATTCCATGAGACGAATCTCTCTTGTAAGAAACGCCTTCTTTATCTGCTTCGAAGAAACTTGGCCAGCCACAAGTAGATGCAAACTTAGAAGAACTCCTGAATAAATGATTACCACAAACCGCACAATAATATTCGCCAATTTCGTCAAAGTCATTGTATTTACCAGTAAAAGGGCGCTCTGTATCTGCTTCTCTTGCTACATAATATAAATCTGTAGGAAGAATTTTTTTCCATTCTGCATTAGGAACATTAAGTTTTGTTTTATCTGTTCTAGAATAATATGGGTTTTTAACGGTTTGATTTTCCATTGATTTTGGTTTTTGTACTTGTGAGCAAAATTGCAAAGAAATTAAACTTAAAAGAAAAAACAAGTTTTTCATTTTTTTAAAATTTTATAATAAAGTTTGGTAAAAATAGAAAGAAAACAATTTTTAGGATTCGTATCTTTATAAAAAATTTCGATAATCATTATTGAGATGAATGAAGAAATAAAAAAACGCCAACTCAGAAATCATAAAATGCTCGCAACAGGACTTTTCGTTTTGATGACTTGTATTTTTTTGACAATGACTTATCTTCAGAAATATCAAAATTTCGGACATTGGGTAGGTTATGTAAAAGCCTTTTCTGAAGCAGCGATGGTGGGAGCATTGGCAGATTGGTTTGCCGTGACAGCACTTTTTCATCATCCACTTGGATTAAAAATTCCTCACACCAATTTAATTGAACAATCCAAAGAGAGAATCGGCGATAATCTGGGAAATTTTGTGGTTTCTAATTTTCTTTCACCGAAAAATATAAGACCTTACATACAGAATTTGAAGGTTTCTCATTTCATTGGAGAATGGCTTCAGAAAGAGAAAAATGCCACTGTTTTGGTGAAAAATTTATCAGAAATTGTGTTAGATATTCTTCAAAAATTAGAAGATGACGCTGTGGTAAATTTCATCAGTAAAAAAGCAAAAGAAATGACGGGAGATATTAAAATCAACCAAATTCTAGGAAATGGAATGGAATATCTTCTCGAAAAAAATGACCACCAAAAACTCATTACCAGTTTATCGGCACAAATCAAAAACTATATTCTGGAACACCACGAAATGGTGAGAGAACGAGTAAAGAAGGAAAGTTTTACACTTATCCCAAGTTTTGTAGATGATAAAATCGCAGAGAAAATCACTTCTGGACTTTCTAAATATTTTGAAGAAGTAGAGCAAGACCCCAACCATGCTTTAAGAAAAGAAATCACTCAAAAATTATTCGATTTTTCTTCTGAAATCAAAATCAATCCTCAATACGAACAAGAATTCAATGCGATAAAAGATGATTTTCTGCAACCAGAAAAAATTCATCAATATTCCCATGATATTTGGGTTTCTTTGAAAAAAACATTGACGGAAGAATTGATACAAGAGCATTCTTCGCTCAAAAATTATCTTCACAAAAACATTGCAGAATTTTCGGAAAACCTAAGAACAGACGAAAAACTACAGCATAAAATTGACCATTGGGTTCGCGTAACAGCTTATAAATACATCTTACGAAATACCAATAAATTTGGCGATTTAATTGCAGATACTGTAGGAAACTGGCAAGGAAAAGAACTCTCCGAAAAACTAGAATTAGAAGTTGGGAAAGACTTACAATTTATTAGAATTAACGGGACTTTGGTTGGTGGATTGGTTGGGTTGTTGATTTACAGTATTGCGCAACTCATTTAATTTTCTCGCAGATTTCACAGATTTTTACGGAAAATTATGTTTTTGTCTGTATGAGTGAAACAAAGTCTAGTGAAGAATCTCTATTAAATTATAGTGAAAATATATTTCTTTTCTTTTTCATCAATCCAAATATCAGAAATCTTGTCTTCTATAAATTTAATATTCTTATTTTCAACTTCAAAAAATTGTTTCCAAAAATCAAAATCTTTTTGAAGTTTTTTATATGAATTTAGTGAATGTTTTTGAGCAAACTCTTCATCAAAACCAAGGTTGACCAACTCTTTTTTTAGTTGTTCTTGTGTTTTAGAGCTTAATGCTTTAACAGATTCAAAAACATCATTGATAATCTTTGTGTCCCAAATCTCTATTTCAATTTTATTTGATTCAAAATCATCAAAATTATTTTCAGATGTCAAATATTCAAATATTTGATTTTGAAGAATGATTTTCTTTCCGTTTTCTTCAGTTTTTAAAGGCGAAAAGTTTAGATAAGAATCTTTACTCTTATAAATCTTTATTCCAAAAACAATCTCCTTTTCAACAATTTCATTATGTTGATTCTGAATTATTATTTCTATTTTTTTTGGAATTTTCATAAAGTAAATTTCAAATTTAGTAAAAAGAC
>CAZHCK010000107.1:0-5102 GCA_964530915.1 uncultured Cloacibacterium sp.
GTGTTTAATTGTCAGTTATTTAGCAAAAAAGCTATATTTTATTTCGTTTCTTGCCTCTTCTTTTCCAGCCATTTTTCAAAAGATTTATTTAGATTTTTCTCATCAATAAAATCAGATAGAATTCTGTTTTTAGACATTTCTAATTGATATTTTGTTTCAAGTTGTTTTGATCGATAATAAGACTTCACTGTCAATGTTATCGATATAAGAAAAGCAACTAAAAAACCAATTCCAATTTTATAATATTTATTGAAATAGTTTTTTTCTTTTTGAATTATTTTTTCTAATATTTTAATATGTCTCTTTGTAGTTTCATCAAACTTCAGATATTGATTTTCTATATTTTTCAGAAATAGTTGATTTGCAGATTCTAGATTGCTAATTTCAACTTTCAAAGCCAATTTCTTGATTTCATTAATCTTAGAATCAATAGTCGGATTTATTTCCTTGATTGAACCTATGGATGCTTGAATTTTTTCTAGCTCTTCCATAAAAATTTCTAATGTATCTTGTAGTTTAGCCATTATCTTCTCATTCTTCTTTTTTTATTATACTGTTGTTCATCAAAATCTTCCTCAAAAGAATTAGACATAATTTCACCAATTGTTTCTAGTGATTCTTTTTGAGTTTCATTTTCTTTAAAAGTATCTTGCTTTTTGATTTCACTTTCATTACTGTTTTCATCAGTATCAGAAGTTAGTTCTGTTGAATGTATTGTCTCCGTCCTAATAGGTTGTATTTCTTTCTCTGAAAGAACATTTAAACCTAATTTTCTGTGAATTTCACTGGCTTTAAAATCGCTTCCTGATTCTAAATCTAAAAATCTATGCCCTTGAATTAATCCTTGTCTATTAATCGAAGGAATTACTTTTACGCCAAAATCATACATTTTACGTTTATACTCTTCCATTGATTTAGGATTGGTTTTCATGACTAAATTATGTTTTTCTAGGATTCTATTTTTTATTGCTCTATTATTATCCTTACCTTGTTCTATGTTTTTCAAATTTTCAATCATTCTCTCTTTTGCAGAAATTAAACCTCTTTCTTTCGCAATTCGATGGGCTGCCCATTTAGCTTTTTTTCCAATAAAATTATCTGAAACTAATGTTCCATCATCTTTTACACGATTACAGATAATATGAATGTGTTTGTGTTCTTTTTCTGTATGAACAAAAGCTAAATATTGTTGATTTTTGGTGTCAATTTTGAGTTCCTTCAGAAAGTCTAATGTGATTTCTTGGAGTTCTTTATTTGTTAGCCTTTGTCCATCCGTTTTTTCTGGAGAAAGAACCAATGACAAAGTTTTATATTGCGCTTTTTGATTCAAATTTTGAATAACTTTCATTTCTTGAAGTATTTCAGTTGGGGTAACTCCTGAAAGATTATTTCTTAATAACTCATAACCTTTAGAATCTTTCATTACATAATTTGCGAGAGCGGTTCCACCGATACATGATTTAGCTTTACCAATCATTTTTTCCGACTATAAAAATTTTTATTTGAATTTTTCAATATGATTTCTTATTAATTTTGATGTTTCTAAACTTTCATTTTTAACACCAGTAACATCTCCTAATTTGAATAGATTGGAAATTCTTCTAAAATTATCTGCATACTTAGAAAGTGTTTTATAGCATTCAATTTCTTCTGAAGTTAGTCTGTTTTTTATTTTTTTTTCGAGAGCTAATCTTCTCAAAAATTCTGAGATAGTAAGCCCAGCTTTTTCAGATTTTTTTTGAATAATCCTTTGCTCAATTTTCGAAACTCTAAATTTTATGAATTGATTTTTCATGATAATTTTGATTTGTTTTTTTAATTTTAATCAGAAAATTTTCTGAAAGAAAATTCTATCTTTTGCGACCTTCGGGAGTAAAAGCGAGTGAGTTGAAGTGAGCGTGATTCGGAACGAATTGTGGACACGTAAACACATCTCGATAAGAAACCCTATTTTCATATACTTTTTAAGAATTCTTTCATAAAGAAATCTGCAATATCTATTCCTTCAATTTTCTGCTTATCTGTTGCCTCTTTTTCAAGTAAATCAGATACTGTAATTTTATATCCATCTTTATTAAATTCGGTTGCTTTCATTTCCCATTCTTTATAAGTTGTCAAACCATTTCTTTGGAATTCACAATCAGGATATGCTATGATTTCCCTATCTTTAATAGATTCTAATTTTTTCAATTTAAACTCTCCTTTCGCACCACAAGCTAACCATAAAAAATGCGGAAACACAACACTCATTATACAAGCTGTTTTTTCAGATTCTACTAAAGCAATTATACTTTTTTTATCCTCTTGAACTAGATGAAGCCCGAACAAACATTGTGATAAATTATAATTTGAAATTTCATTTTTTCTAATTAAAAATCGATGCATCCAAGTAATATGTTTTGTGCGTTTTCCATTTTCAAAATATTGAATTACCTTTCCTGCTCTCACTTTTCTATGTTCATCAATTTGCCAGAAAATTGTTCCATAATTAAATTCGGGAAGCGTTCCAATTTTATATTTTTTTTTAATGGAATTTGCTATTGATCCTCCAAATAGAAATCTTAAATATTTCAATAAATTATTATCATAATTCATTGATAAATCAACCAAATCATTTTTATGAAATGAAGGGGAAATTTCAATAAAAGAATTGTTAGAAATTTCTGAATTCGTGCGGTTTTGAAATCCATCTCTTGAAGGATGATAAAGGAATCCACATTTAGATTCACGATCACACCTTCCATAGTTTTCGCAAATTTCTCCTGTTTCAGAATCAATAAATACCACAAACGAAAACTTACTACAATTTGGGCATTTATATTTCTTTGAACTTGGATCTAATATATATCGGTATCTATTCATGTTTGCATTTTATACATTTTTTGCACTTCTCCTTATTCATCGGTATTGAAGCTTGTTTTTAGTTGCACTTTGATTGCATTTTCTGCACTTTGAAAATGACTTATTTTGCACTATTTACATTTTATTGCATTGTCTACTAATTACAACTACTTGACTTTAAGGTGTTTGCGGATAAAAATGCAATAGTGCAAAAAGTGCAGTAATAGAATTGGCATTCAGACTAAAAAACTTGCTTTTCGTAAATTCCGTGAGCTATTTTTTTGAAAAGTTTTTCATCTTTTAAGAAGTTTTTAAAACTCCTAATTTTCATCAAATCTTCATTTGAAATTATTTCAATACCTTCTCCTGTTTTGAATTGTTGTGGAAGCTTGTCGAATACATTTTTTTGAATTTCATTAAGAGAATCGTAATAATTATTATTAATAATCTCAAAAACACGAATTGCATTTTCAAAAAAATAATCTCTTAATTTTATTGCTGCTTGTAGTGATTTTAATGAAATTGTTTGCAATTTTGCATTGTTACAGATTGAATTTATCACTTCTATGAGAATTGAAAACCGCAAAACATATTGTTGTAGTTTTACTGAAACTCCTCTTTGATATTCAAAATCAAAATCGGTTTTCTGATTATTTTGCCATTTGTACAAATATTCCTTTGCTTTTGGCTCAAATTCTAATAGAGTTTCTGATTGTTCAGCAAGCTTAAAAGCCCTATTGATGAATTCTGAATACCATTCTAAATATTTTTCATCTAAATCGAGATCATTCCATTTATTATCTACATATTTGTAAGGCAGGACAAAAAGAAAACGATCTATAAAGCCATTTTTCATTTTATTAGATTGAAAAGCACTAGATAAAATTACTTCTTGCATTGTTCCAATAATATCTACTTTCGTATTATCAATACGCATTTCGTCTCCAGAAATTCTATTTTTAATAATAGGTTTTCCACTCCATGCAGACAGATAGGATTCTTCCTCATTTCCCTTTCGATACTGATTAAAAGAATTGAAAAAACCTGCAATCTCATCGGTATATAAACCAATTCCTCTTGGATTAAAATAGTGAGCTTTTACAAACGCTTCGGGCGTAAAATCGTTCAGCAATAATTGTTGAAGAACTGGAGCAGGTGCTTTAGATTTTTCTTCAGGAGGCAATTGCTCGTATTCCTTTTTCTTAATGAGATATTGTTCAAAATTTTCTTTATCCAACTTCATCAAAGGATTTAAGCAAAATGAAACAGAATGACTTTTCACATCACCAGTTCTTCCTACATGAATAACATATAAATTCGATTTTTCCAGCCAACTGTTTTTAACTTTCAGTTGAATTTTATTTCCAATAGAAACCGAAACTGCATATAAAATTGAAGCAGAAGTATAATCTGGAGAAAAGTTTAAGGTTGATTCTAGTTCTCTAATCAGTTTTTGTAATATTATAGGAAAGATGCTTTCTGGGAAGATATTTTTGCCGGAAATATTTTTTAAATCTTCTTTTAAGCCGTTGAGAATATTTGCTGATTCTAATTGAAATTCTTTATCTGAAATTTCAGATAATTTAATTGTTCTTTTATTCATAAATTGTTGATTATTCAGAAATACGAACTATTTTCCCAGTTCTATTTCAAGGTTAGAAATAAAGACTTAAAGCACCACAACATACAATTATGGTGCTTTATCTTTTGTATTTTAATGATTTTACATCTTTTAAAGCAGCCATTAAATCAAGATGGTTGATTCTGTAAAATCTGCCTAATTGTTCTGCTTTGATGTTACCTTTCAAAATGTGTGAACGTACTGTCTGGTAATCAAGTTTAAGAATTTCTGAACACTCTTTGATAGAGTACAGTTTTTTTTTCAACTCAGTTTCTGGTTCTTTTTTTAGAGAATGGAGTAAGTTCTTAACTTCTCCTAATTCGTCGAGAATGATTTGGAATGGATTTGTTGTCTGCATAATCTTTAATGTTTTATTGCAGACAAAATTGTATGACTGGAATGATTAATAATGCAATTTTAGTCAATTGCGTAAAGTTTAATTCTTAATATTAAATAGTTTAGATAATTCTTTATGCATATCTTCTTCAAAATCATTTAGTTTAACTTTTACAGCTCTTGAAAATGTACCTTTATCAAAATTAGTATTATACTCATTTTCCATCGCTTCAATTATCGTTGTATCTTCAAAATTTGGATTAATGATGTTGTTGTCTTTCAAAAAACGATGAATTCTTATAAA
>CAZHCK010000107.1:5112-7003 GCA_964530915.1 uncultured Cloacibacterium sp.
CTTATAAATGAAGATTTTAGATCTACTAGCAGATTGTGATTTTCGTCAATAAATTTTTTATTTTTTAGAAAATCAAATAAAATATTTGAAGAATTTTCCCCAATCATAATATCGGACAGACGAATTTCTCTTTTTACTTTTTGGCCTAATGCAAAATATAATGCAAGAGTACTTTCGGCACCATTCAGAAAGTTCCCTTGTAATTTCATTAGGCTGCTAGAATTAAAATGTTTAGAAGATTCTTTTTTATACTCTCGTATACAGTAGTTTATTTTTTCCTGAAAATTATGACTTCTTGATTTATCTATTTGTTTGAAATGATAGCTGAAAAAATTATCCAGTTTTTCATATTCAATCAGAAATTCATTTTTATCCTTTTCTGTTAATATTTCTTGTTCAGCTCTAAATTTTGTCTTCTTAATTTTTTCAGAAAGTAAATTTTTAATTTTATCTCCTTTAATCCAGTAATAAAGCATCATAGGATAGCTTACAAGCTCTTCCCAGATATACCAGCGTCCATATAATTTATTTTTATTCATGTCAATAGTAGGAATTATTTAAAAACTTCATTCATATAACTTACTTTATCTTCTTCGCTAGGACGATAATAATTATTAAAGACTTCCAAACTCCTATGACCCGTGTATGACATTATTACTTTATCTGGAATACGCTTATTTTTCATGATAGTAATAAAACTTCTTCTTGCAGTATGGCTTGTAATTCTTTCCCAAAATTCATTTTTTATTTCGATTAATTCATCGCCATATTTCATTGTTTTTTTTATTTCTGAATCAAATTCAAGCTCTTTAAAGACCTCCTTTATATACTCATTCATTTTCTGGTTACTTAAAGACGGGATGTTGTAATCATATTTTTCTAAAATTGATTTAGAAATACTATTGAGAGGAATTGAAAGATTTTTAGTTTTATCTTTTAAATCTACTACACGAATAAATCCATCTTGAATATCATCTTTTGAAATTTTTCTATAATTTCCAAACCTAAGTCCCGTAACACACCCTAGAACGAAAAGATCTTTCACACGCTCTAATCTTTTATTTTTACTCAAGTCATAGTTGTAAATTTCCTCTAATTGTTGATAACTTAATGCTATTTCATCTGTGTCGAATTTTGGAGGTTTTTTAAAATTAACAAAATTATTTGTATATGTATATTTCTTTGCAAAAGCCCACCCTAAAAACGTTTTTAGAAGTCCAGCATTACGATGCACGGTGTTTGCAGAGTGTTTCCTATATTCCACACAGAATTTCAGAAATTTATTATATACTTTTTCGTCAAATTTGCCAAGAGATAGTTTTATCTTAGTTATTTCTTCAAAATTTTGTAATAATTTTTTATTACACTTATATCTTTTGAGTGTTGAATCTGAAATTGAATTTCCAGAAAAATCATTTTCCTTTTCTTCTAAAAATACATCATAAATTCTAAAAAAATCATCTTTTGATTGTGTTTTTTTAAATTTTTCATTAAATCTTTGTCGGAGTATATCCATTGTAAGTTCTTCGTTAATATTTTTGTATCTGCTAACTATCTCTGTGAAGAAATTACTATATCTATCTAATTGTTTTTTGATACTTCTGTGATTCTCTGCTTTCTGAGTTCTTCCATTCAAATCATTAGGTAGTCTGTTTTCAAAATCCCATTCAGATGGTTTTATTTTTTCACCAGTAGAATAAATGAAATTCTTATTTTCATTTCCAAAATATGAACGGAAATAAATAAGAGTTTCTTTTTCGCTGTTAGGTTCCTTTAGTTTAAATGTAGAATTCATAGGTGCTAATTTTGGTGCTAGTATTTCTATAATTAGATATACAAATAACATATATTTATTTATGCGAATATATGTAAAATATTGATAAATAGAATG
>CAZHCK010000108.1:0-6964 GCA_964530915.1 uncultured Cloacibacterium sp.
GGCTAGTCTATAATGATGTAAACTTTAATGGAGCAAATTCTTTATTATTAATTTTGTTTTGTAAATTTCTTAAAATCAATACACTAACTGTTTTAAAAAACAAATACTGTTTTCTACGTTTTCATAAGGTTCATAATTAGGAATACGAGAATACCCAGACTTTTCATAAAGATGAATCGCCGAAACTTGCTGAACCCCAGTTTCTAAGACAGAAAAATTATAGCCTTCTTCTTTTGCCCATTTTTCTAAAAGCAATAAAACCATTTTAGCATAACCTTTTCCTCTATACTGTTCTTTGGTAAACATTCTTTTAACTTCGATGGTCTGGTCATCATATTTTTTATAAGCGCCACAAGCAATGGGTTCTTTGTCTATATAAATGATAATACAGTTTTTTATCGCGTCTAGCTTATTATATTGAGCATAAAAAGAATGGTCTTCTCCATCTATTTCTGCAAGATAAAGGTCTAAATCGTAAACTAATTTTTGGAAATCTTTGTGATGTGATTCGGTTTTTAGGATATCTATTTTCATATTAATTTAAAAAAAATCCCTCTCGAAATGGAGAGGGAAGTTGTGATTATCTAGTGAATAATAATTCTCTGTATTTTGTGAGAGGCCAAAGCTCATCATCTACCATCATTTCTAATGCGTCTGATGCTTCCCTAATTTTATCAAACAATGGCTTCACTTCGTTACAATAGGCTTCTGCCTGTTTCTGTGAGTTGGTAGTGGATTTTGCTTTATCTTTCGCTTTTAACAACTCTTCTACTCCTAACTTAATAATAGAAACGTTTTCAGAAATCTGAGTAATTAAACTCATTTGTTCTTTTGCTAAAGCCTTGAATTCTTTATCTCCGAAAATTTCTTTTAATCCTTTTACATTGTCTATCAATCTGTTCTGATAGTTTAATGCAGCTGGAATGATGTGATTTCTAGCAATATCTGCCAAAACTCTAGCTTCAATATCAATTACAGTAGAATATTTTTCTAACTTAATTTCGTTTCTTGCTTCTACTTCTACATGAGAGAAAACGCCCATTTCTTCGTAAAGTTTCACGAATTTTTTGTCCATTTCTCTTTCTAAAGCTTCTGGAGTAGTTTTAAGGTTAGATAAACCTCTTTTCTGCGCTTCTTTTGCCCAATCATCAGAATATCCATCACCTTCGAACATGATGTTTTTCGATTGTTTGATGTATTCTCTTAACACATTGAAAATAGCTTCATCCTTTTTAAGACCTTTCTCAATTAAAGCATCTACTTCTTTTTTAAATTCTTTTAATTGTTTTGCAGCGATGGTGTTCATTACCGTCATAGATTCTGCGCAGTTTGCAGAAGAACCTACTGCTCTAATTTCGAATTTATTTCCTGTAAATGCGAAAGGCGAAGTTCTGTTTCTATCTGTATTGTCTAATAAAATTTCTGGAATTTTACCTACTACATTTAGTTTTAATTCAGTTTTTTCTTCAGGAGAAAGCTTACCATTGGTCACTTTTTCTAATTCAGAAAGTACACTATATAATTGTGAACCGATGAAAACTGAGATAATTGCTGGTGGCGCTTCGTTTGCTCCTAATCTGTGGTCATTACTTGCAGAAGCAATGCTTGCTCTCAATAAATCTGCATATTCATGAACTGCTTTAATCGTATTCACGAAGAAAGTCAAAAACTGTAAGTTTTTCTTAGGATTTTTCCCAGGACTCAATAAATTTTCGCCAGTATCTGTAGAAAGTGACCAGTTATTATGTTTTCCACTTCCGTTTACTCCAGCAAATGGTTTTTCGTGTAATAAAATATGGAAATGGTGTTTGTGAGCTACTCTTGCCATCACATCCATTAATAATGAATTGTGGTCTACTGCTACGTTTGCTTCTTCAAACATTGGAGCCAACTCAAATTGGTTTGGAGCCACTTCATTATGTCTAGTTGTAACAGGAATTCCTAATTTCATACATTCTATTTCTAACTCCTTCATAAAATTCATTACTCTAGTAGGAATAGAACCGAAATAATGATCATCTAACTGTTGACCTTTTGCAGGAGAATGTCCTAATAACGTTTTACCAGTTAATACTAAGTCTGGTCTTGATTGATATAATGCAGAGTCAACTAAAAAGTATTCTTGTTCCCAACCTAAAGTAGGAATCACCTTTGTTACATTTTTGTCAAAATATTGCATTACTTCTGTTGCCGCTTCGTCTACAGCATGTAAAGCTCTTAATAACGGTGCTTTGTAATCTAATGTTTCACCAGTATAAGAAATAAAAATAGAAGGAATACAAAGCGTAGTTCCCATAATAAAAGCTGGAGAAGTAGGATCCCAAGCTGTATAACCTCTCGCTTCGAAAGTATTTCTAATTCCTCCATTTGGAAAAGAAGAAGCGTCTGGTTCTTGCTGAATAAGCATTCCTCCGTTAAATCTTTCGATAGCTCTTCCTCCTTCAATTGGAGTAAAAAATGAATCGTGCTTTTCTGCAGTAGCTCCTGTTAATGGCTGAAACCAGTGAGTGTAGTGAGTCACTCCTTTAGACAAAGCCCAATCTTTCATTGCTACAGCAACCTGATCTGCGATATGCCTTTGGATTTTTGTTCCTTTTCTTATAGCATCTAAGATAGACTGAAATGCTTCTTTGGTTAAATATTCTCTCATTGTTTCTTCAGAGAAAACATTTTCGCAATACAATTCTGATAATTTCGCAGGAACTTCTACGTGATTATCTTTTCTAAAATTTTTAAAAGGAAGCGTTTCTAACGCTTTAAATCTTAATGTTGACATATAGGTGTTAAAATTTTCAGCAAATTTAATTAAAAAATCGAAACTTTTACAAAACACCCCTAAAATTTTAAGGGTATTTATAAATTTTACATAGATTTTTGAATAGCAAATCAATAAAACCGATAACTTAAATCTATTTTAATGTAAAATTAATCTTAATATATGTCTTTATACATAACTTAGAAAAATAAAATCATTTTGAACAAAAAGAAACTTAAACCTTTCAAAATCAACGCAATTAAGTACTCTTATCATAAATTCAAAATAAAAGTTGTATCTTTGTAGACTTTTTTAAAAACAAAATATATATGGCAAATTCTAGAGCAAGAGAAACAACAGAAGCGATCGAAAGAATTTATGTCTCTATGAGACATTTGTTTTACAGAGGATTTTTTAAACCTTCAGGAGTTTCGGGTGATAGCATTAGAAGCCTTCTAAAAATCATCAATCCAGAAATCTACGGAACCATGAATGTTCCTAATAAAGTAGAATTAGATGGTTTATTA
Organism: uncultured Cloacibacterium sp.; assembly: GCA_964530915.1. Lineage (GTDB taxonomy): Bacteria > Bacteroidota > Bacteroidia > Flavobacteriales > Weeksellaceae > Cloacibacterium. Next base: position 3,283 of record CAZHCK010000108.1, read on the forward strand.
TATGTATTAGATAGATTACCAGAAGGTATAGAAGAATGCGCATTTATTCACCTTACTTCAGACGAAGGTTTTGACAAAGGAAGTTTTGAACCTATAGTGCCTAAAAAACGTAGAAGAAATTGCTATAGAATAGATGAACACCAAATGAACATAGAAGTTCTACTCGGTCGTTCAGAAATTTATGATATTCTAACTCACCTTACTTTCTTATATATAGAAGCAGATAAAATAAGAAACATTGCTTTCTTAATCGATGAAGATGGAGAACCAAAACGTTCTTGGAAAATTATAGAACAAGTTGCAAAAGGCGAGAAAAAATTCAGCAGAAAAGAAAAAGAAGTAGCACTTATTCATCTTTCTTCACTTTTGGGAAGAACTTTCGAAGAAACGCTTAATGCTTATAATAATTTCGGCGAAGACAATAATCCTGATAGACTTTTCAAAATCATTTATCACTTAGGAAAAGTAAGTTTTGACGACTTGAAACAAGTGAGAGAAAGAGAAATTCATTTTAGTGCTATTCTAAAAGAAAGAGTTGGCCACCATTATTTCGGAGAAAAATGGGCGAATCACGTAAAACAAGTTTTAGGAGATAACAATTTATTAAACAGACCTTTACATATTATTTCTGCCAATATGCACTCGGTGAAAAATATGCTTTTTGCCAATGACGCATTAAAGAAAAAGAATACTAAAGAAGTAGATTATTCACTTTATGAAGAAATTTCTAACAAGAAAGAACTTAGAGATAAAGTTCTAGACTATGCAATTTCTAAAGAAATGATTTACATAGATGATAATTCTGGTAGCAATATAGATGTACAGTTAATTGATTTATCAAAAGTAGACCTTAAAAACTCTCCATTTGCCAATTCTGGTTACAAAGGAGATGATGTTTTGATGGTTTTCGATTACGCTTTTGGTGAACAGGCTTATGAAGTGATGGATGAGTTATTAAGACCATTCGAATACGAAGGAAATGTGTACACTATGAATGTAAAGTCTGTTTCTATCATGGGTAAAGCAGGTATTCTTACCGGTGAAAAAGGAGACATCATGATTCCTACCTCTCACATTTTCGAAGGAACTGCAGATAATTATCCATTTGAAAACGCATTGAAATTAGAAGATTTCCAAGACGACGAATTAAGAGCTTTCGAAGGAAGCATGATTACGGTTCTAGGAACTTCTCTTCAGAATAAAGACATTTTAACCTATTTCATGACCACTTCTTGGAAATCAATCGGTCTAGAAATGGAAGGCGCACATTATCAAAAAGCGATTCAAGTAGCTTCTAAAATCAGAAAACACATTTCAGAAGATTTATTTGTAATGTATGCGTATTACGCTTCTGATAATCCATTAGAAACAGGTTCTACTCTTTCTTCAGGCGGATTAGGTTTAACCGGTGTAAAACCTACTTATTTAATCACGCTAAGAATTTTAGAAAAGATTTTACAATCTTCTGCTAAAAACAAGACAAAGAAGTAAAAATCATAAACTTTTAATAAAATCCTTCCAAACTTTGCTTTTGGAAGGATTTTTATTTAATATAGCAGTCTAAAATTTGATTTATATTTGAAAAAATTTATGATATGAAGAATAGACTCGTTGCTATATTTTCTTTAATCGTAGGATTAATTACAGCACAACAACAAGCTTACTACCAACAAGAAGCTTCTTACAAAATGGAAATCGATGTAGATGCTGCTAATTTTTCTTATCACGGTAACCAAGAAATAAAATATACCAATAATTCTCCTGATGAACTTTCAGTAGTGTATTTTCACTTGTATTGGAATGCTTTTAAACCCAATTCTTTGATGGATCAAAGAGTACAAAACCAAGGAAAAAATGCAGACGGAAGATTAACTGAATTCGGAAATTCTAAATTAGCTTCTATTCCTAAAAACGAAGAAGGTTCACAAACCGTAAACTGGATTAAACAAAACGGAAAACTTCTAAAATTTGAAGTTCAAGAAACCATTATGAAGGTTTACCTCAACGAAAAAATAAAACCAAACTCTACCACCACCTTCACGATGGATTGGGATTCTGTAGTTCCTAAACAAATCCGTAGAAGCGGCAGAAATAACAGAGAAGGTGTAGATATGACCATGACGCAATGGTTCCCAAAACTAGCAGAATATGATTATGATGGTTGGGCAACTTTTGATTATGTAGGTAGAGAATTTCACGCTCCTTTTTCCAATTTTGATGTAACCATAAAGATTGATAAAGAATATGTAGTTGGCGCAGGTGGCGTTTTAGAAAATCCTAATGAAGTAAAAGGCTACACCGAAAATCCAACGATAAAAACAGATAAAAACGACAAGGCAACTTGGCGTTTTACAGCAAAAAATATCTTAGATTTTGCTTGGGCTGCAGATAAAGACTATTCCGTAGAAACCTTCATCGTTCCAGATGGACCAAAAGTGAATTTTGTCTACCAAAAATCTGAAAAAACACAATTCTGGAGCGAAGCACAACCCTACATTACCAAATATTTCCAACTGATGAATGCCACTTTTGGCAGATATGTTTATCCTACCTACAGTTTTGTACAAGGTGGAGATGGCGGAATGGAATATGGAATGTGTACCATGATGCTTGGTGAAGCGAGAAGCTTGGAAGGTTTATTAGGATTGATGATTCATGAAGGAGCGCACTCTTGGTATCAGCAAATGCTTGCCACTAACGAAAGTACAAAACCTTGGTTAGATGAAGGTTTTACCAGTTATGCAGAAGATTTCGTGATGAATGCTCTTTTCCCGAAAGAAGACATGCCAAATCCTTTTTACAATTCCATTCAGTCATATGTGAGATTCGTAAAATCTGGAAAAGAAGAACCTGCAGTTTGGTTAGCAGACCATCACGATAACGGAACGGCTTACACCGTAGCGTCTTACACCAAAGGTGAATTATTTTTAGTAGAATTAGGATACATTGTTGGCGAAGAAAATTTATCTAAAATTTTGAAAAAATATTATCAAGAGTGGAACCTTAAACATCCTACAGATAGAGATTTTCTCCATATTGCACAGCAAATTTCTGGCATGGATTTGAAATGGTTCCATCATTATTGGATCAACACGACCAAAACCATTGATTACGCGATAAAAGATGTAAAATACAATGACGATTCTACCACAATTACCCTAGTAAACAACGGTGAAGTTCCTATGCCAATTGATTTTAGCATTTTTACAAAAGATAAAAAAACGGTGAACTATCACATTCCGCTGAATGTGATGAGAACTCCTAAAACCAAAGATTATTTTGGAGACTTCCAAACCTTAAACTATTGGAATTGGACAACCAAAGAATACACTTTGACTATTCCTTACAAAAAATCTGATTTACAAATTTTAGGAATAGACTTCTCTCAAAGATTAGCAGATGTAAACCCTGAAAATAATTTTTTAGAAGTAAAATAAAAGTTGAGAAATTTCTCAACTTTTTTTATGCAGAAAATGCTTAACTTTCGGCTCTAATTTTTCTTTTAAAAATCAATGACGAGCATTGTAATAAACATTGGCAACACCAATATTAGATTTGGCCATTTTATTGATGGTAAATGTGATGTTTCTTGGATTATTAACACCAAACCTTACGGAACCCGAGACGAACTTTTCGCCCAATTTTCTATGCTGTACCAAACGTACAATGTAGATGTAGAAAA
>CAZHCK010000109.1:0-6684 GCA_964530915.1 uncultured Cloacibacterium sp.
CTTATCCACAGAATGTAGATTTGATAGAAGGGAATTTTAAAATTCCAAAAAGCATCAAATATCAGTCAGACTTTTCAAAAAGCGAATTAGAAAATATTGACTTTGCTTTCAAAATTTTTAACCAAACCAATATTGTTTTCAAAAAGAATTCAAGCAAAAAAAGTCAAATTGTTTTTTCTGTTTTACCTCCCAACTTAGAAGATGGAATTTGGGCAAAAGATTTTTATGCGGTGATTATTTTGCCCAATCAAATACAAATTCAATCGAATACAGATAAAGGAAGATTTTACGCCATCAATACATTATTTCAATTGTTTAATTTTTATGAAACTAAAGGCGAAATTCCTTGCATGGAAATCACAGATTCTCCTAAATTCCAATGGCGAGGAATGCACCTTGATGTAGCCAGACATTTCTTTACAGTAGATGAAGTGAAAAAGTACATTGACTATCTCGCGATGTATAAATTCAACACGTTTCATTGGCATCTTACAGACGATCAAGGTTGGAGAATTGAAATTAAAAAATATCCAAAACTCACAGAAATTGGAGCGTGGAGAAACGGTTCTATGGTTGGAAAATACAGCGATAATACATTTGATGATAAAAGATACGGCGGATTTTATACGCAAGAACAGATAAAAGAAGTGGTAAAATATGCGGCAGAAAGACATATTACGGTAGTTCCAGAAATAGAAATGCCGGGACATGCTGTTGCAGCAATCGCTTCTTATCCAGAATTGGGTTGTACTGGGAAACAAATTGAGGTAGAGAAAAAATGGGGCGTTTTCGAAGATGTTTTTTGTCCAAAGCCTGAAACGTTTACCTTTTTAGAAAATGTTTTGGCAGAAGTAATGCCACTTTTTCCATCAGAATATATTCACATTGGTGGAGATGAATGTCCAAAAGAAAATTGGAAAAAATGTGCTCATTGTCAAAATTTAATCAAGGAAAAAGGCTTAAAAGATGAACATGAATTGCAAAGTTATTTCATTCAGAAAATTGAAAAATTTGTCAATGCTCATGGAAAGAAAATCATCGGTTGGGACGAGATTTTAGAAGGTGGATTAGCTCCCAATGCAGCGGTGATGTCTTGGCGCGGAACCGAAGGTGGAATTGCAGCGGCTCAACAAAAACATTACGTGGTGATGTCTCCTGGAGAATTTTGCTATTTCGACCATTATCAGAATAATCCTGCTACAGAACCTATTGCTTTTGGTGGTTATACTTCGGCTCAAAAAGTATATTCCTTCAATCCTGTTCCAGAAAAATTGAATAACGACGAGAAAAAATATATTTTGGGAGCTCAAGCGAATCTTTGGAGCGAATATATTCTCGATTTTAAACAAGTAGAATACATGATTTTTCCAAGAATGATGGCGCTTTCTGAAGTTTTATGGGGAACAAATAAAGACTTTGAAGATTTCAAAAAAAGATTTGAAAAAAATGCTGAAACTTTAGATAAATTGAAAGTGAATTACAATAAAGAATCCATCAATCAACCGCTTAAAAATCCTTACAAATAAATGGCTACCAGAAGAAAATTTTTGAAAAATGCAGGAATTTTATCTGCAATCTTGGCTTTGAATCCTTTAAAAGCCGAAGAAATTCTTCCAAATAATAAAAAAATAAGAAAACCAGTTGTGCTTTCGACTTGGAGATTTGGCATTCAAGCTAATGAAGAAGCGTGGAAAGTCCTTTCAAAAGGAGGAAAAGCTTTGGATGCTGTAGAAAAAGGCGTAAGATTGGTAGAAGACGACCCGAATGAAAGAAGTGTAGGTTACGGAGGAAGACCAGACAGAGACGGTAGAGTTACGCTAGACGCTTGTATTATGGATGAAAAAGCGAATATTGGTTCGGTGGCGTCTTTAGAACATATCAAAAATCCAATTTCTGTAGCCAGAGCCGTGATGGAAAAAACGCCTCACGTCATGTTAGTTGGCGATGGAGCCTTGCAATTTGCGGTTTCTCAAGGTTTTGAAAAAATGAATTTACTCACACCAGAATCCGAAAAAGAATGGAAAGATTGGCTCAAAACATCAGAATATAAACCTGTGGTAAATATAGAAAACCATGACACAATTGGCATGATTGCGCTTGATGAACACGGAAATCTTTCTGGAGCGTGCACAACTTCTGGAATGGCGTTTAAAATGCATGGTAGAGTTGGGGATTCTCCAATTATTGGAGCCGGACTTTTTGTAGATAATGAAGTAGGCGCTGCTACAGCAACTGGTCATGGTGAAGAAGTGATTAGAACTTGCGGTTCGCATTTGGTGGTAGAATTAATGCGACAAGGAAAATCTCCTCAACAAGCGTGTGAAGAAGCAGTGAAGAGAATTTATAAGAATTTTGTGAATCAAAACCGTAATGTAAATGACACTCAGATTGGTTTTATTGCCATCAATAAATTTGGTGAAACAGGAGCGTTTTGTTTGCAAAAAGGTTTCAATTACGCGGTTCGTACTCAAGAAAACAATGTCTTAATTGATGCCAAAAGTTTAATTTAGAATTTTAAAAACGCAATCTTGAATCTAGGTTCTCGATTCTCAAATCTAAAAATATATGTTAGAAATAGCTTGTTTTAATAAAGAATCTGCCGTTATTGCCGCAAAAGCAGGAGCAGATAGAATAGAGTTTTGTGCAGATTTTCATTTGGGCGGAACCACTCCTGATTTAGAAGATTTCAAAAGCTTAAAAAAGGAAATAGATGTACCTATTTACGTGATGATTCGTCCGAGAGGTGGAAATTTTTTCTATTCAGACGAAGGTTTTAGCTTGATGAAACACCAATTGCAAAATTTTTATAACGCTGGAGCAGATGGTTTTGTTTTTGGAATTTTAGACCAAAATGATGAGGTAAACGAAGAGCAATGCAAGGAACTTATCCAATTTGCAAAAGGAAAACCATGTACTTTTCATCGTGCTTTTGATAGAACAGAAAATCTAGAAAAATCGTTAGAAATGCTTATCAATTGTGGTTTTTCTACCGTTTTGACGTCTGGTGGAAAATCTAATGTAGATGAAGGCAAAGAAATGCTCAAAAAATTAGTGGAAATTTCTGCTGGTAGAATAGATATTTTGTGCGGTGGAGGTTTGCGTTCTTCTAACCTTGTTGAGATTAAAAATTTTACTCATGCAAAGAGCTTTCATTCGTCTGCAATTCTAGAAGGTGAGGTTGCAGATTTTCACGAAATAACAAGACTAAAATCATGTTTTTAGGGCGTTTTCTATGAGGTTTAAATTGCTGAAAAGCCGTACTTTTAGGGGAATTTTTTTCAAAGCAATTTTATTAAAATTAAACAACACATTATTTAAAATTTTCACACTATGAAATTTCCGCTTTATTTACCACAAATCGAAAATCCAGCAAACAATAACCTTTCAATTCTAGCAGCAGATGTAGGTGGAACCAAAACCAATATTGCACAATTTGTTTCGCAAAATGGCAAAATGGTTCTTCAGTTAGAAGAAACGTATACCACGAATCATCATAATTCTTTGACCGAAATTATTCTAGATTTTATCAAAAAAAATAATTTTGAGAAGCCAGACAGAATTTCTATTGGTGCTGCAGGTCCTGTAGTAAACGGAACTTGTCACACTACCAATATAAAATTTAAAATAGATGTAACAGAACTTAGTAGAGACCTACAAATAGATAAAGTCTATCTAATTAATGATTTAGAAGCTACCGCTTTTGGAATGACAGAGATGGATGATGAATTTATGGTAACCATGAGAAACGGAAATCCTTCTATCGGTGGTCATATTGCTATTTTGGCTCCAGGAACAGGTTTAGGAGAAGCTTGTCTTTTCTGGGACGGAAAATATTTAAGACCAATGCCTTCTGAAGGTGGCCACAGTGAGTTTGCGCCGAGAACAGATGTAGAATTTGAATTGGTGAAATTTTTACAAAAAACCTATGGCGAAATCATCGTTTGGGAAAGATTGGTTTCTGGACCAGCTATTTACAAAATCTACGAATTTTTGAGAGATGTAAAAGGCTACGAAGAACAAGCTTGGCTTACTCAAAAATTAGCAGAAGCTAAAGATAAATCTGCCGTAATCAGTGAAACTGCAATGTCTGGATTATGTACCACTTGCGTTTTGGCAATGGAAATGCTGGTAGATTTTATGGCGAGAAGAGCCAATAATATGGTGCTCAATTATAAAGCAACGGGTGGATTAATTTTAGCAGGTGGAATTCCGCCAAGAATTTATAACTTTATCAACAAAGAAAAAATAGAAGAAAGCTTCTTAAAATGTGACGAAATGGAACCGCTTTTAGCTGGAATTCCTATTTATTTAAACCTAAATAGTAAAACAGCATTATATGGAGCGGCATATTATGGAGCTTTTTCTGAATAATAACATTTAGAAAAATTTAAAAATTAAGGAATGAAGAAATTGTTTTTAACATTAGGTTTCTTGGGAATGATGCATTTTGGCTTTGCTCAAGAAATTACTCTAGAAAAAATCTATTCGGGTTACTACCGCGGCAAAAACATTGCGGGAATTGCTTCTCTTAAAAATGGAGAAAACTATGCCGTAATCGAAAGAGGCGGTATTGCAAAATATTCTTACAAAACCACTGAAAAAGTAGGCAATATTGTAGACGGAAGTTTTGAGAGTTATATTTTTTCTGATGATGAATCAAAAATTCTTTTGCAAAAAGAATCTGAGCCTATTTACAGACATTCATTTTTAGGGAAATTTGATGTTAAAGACCTTACTTCAGGAAAAATAATCAGTCTGAACAACGGAAATTTCGTTCAAGAGCCTAAATTTTCGCCTAATGGAAAATTAGTTGCTTTTATTTCAGACAATAATTTATTTTATCAAGATTTAGAATCTGGAAAAATCACTCAAATTACCAATGATGGTAAGAAAAATTCAGTGATTAATGGATTGGGAGATTGGGTGTATGAAGAAGAATTCGGGCATGCAGATTTCTATCAATGGAACAAAGGAAGTGACGCCATCATTTTTGTAAGATTTGATGAATCACAAGTTCCAGAGATGAATATGCAGATGTATAATAAATCGCTTTATCCTACAGATTATCGTTTTAAATATCCAAAAGCTGGAGAGAAAAACTCAGAAGTTTCTGCACATTTATATCAGGTAAATTCTGGTAAAACCATCCATTTAGATTTGGCAGGCTTCGAGAATTATTATATTCCTCAAGTTTTTAGCACTGCTAAAAATGATGAGGTAGCGATTGCTACTTCCAACAGACATCAGAATAAAGTAGAAATTTTAAAAATTAATACCGCTTCTGGAACCGTTTCTAAATTATTAACTGAAACAGACCAAGCTTGGATTGATACGGATAATCTTACGTTAGAATTTTTAGAGGACAACTCATTTTTATGGGCTTCAGAGAGAAGTGGTTTCAGACATTTGTATTGGTATGATGCGAAAGGAAAACTGAACAAGCAAGTAACCAAAGGAAACTGGGAAATCACCGATTATTATGGTTTTAACCCAAAAACGAAAGAAGTTTTCTTACAAACAACCGAGAAAGGAAGCATCAATAAAGTAGTTTCTAAATTTAATATTTCTTCAGGGAAATCTGTATTGCTTTCTCAAGCGGAAGGAAATAACAGAGCAGATTTTTCTAAAAATTTCCAATATTTTATTGAGACTAATTCTACTGCTAAAAAACCATTTACCTATACTTTAAAAGATGGAAACGGGAAATTTGTGAAAGAATTGCAGAATAATGACGCACTTTTAAGCAAATTAAATGCAGATAATTTGGTAACCAAAGAATTTATGATGATTCCGAATGAAGCAGGAGACCAAATGAATGCTTACATCATGAAACCAAAGGATTTTGACCCAAATAAAAAATATCCACTTTTCATGTTCCAATATTCAGGGCCGGGTTCTCAGCAAGTTTCTAATTCTTGGGACGGTGGAAACGGACTTTGGTTCAATCATTTGGTGCAAAAAGGATATGTCGTAGTTTGTGTAGACGGTCGTGGAACAGGTTATAGAGGAATAAAATACAAAAAAGTAACTTATAAAAATCTAGGAAAATACGAAATAGAAGACCAAATTGCTGCTGCAAAATGGTTAGGAAATCAATCTTACATTGACAAGTCTAGAATTGGTATTTTCGGGTGGAGTTATGGTGGTTATATGGCAAGTTTAGCCATGACAAAAGGTGCTGATGTTTTCAAAGCAGGAATTGCGGTAGCGCCAGTTACCAATTGGAGATATTATGACAGCATTTACACCGAAAGATTTTTACAAACTCCACAAGAAAACCCTGAAGGTTATGACCAGAATTCGCCTACAACTTTTGCGAAATTACTAAAAGGTAAATTCCTTCTCATTCACGGAACAGCAGATGACAACGTACATTTTCAAAATTCTATGGAATTTTCTGAAGCGTTAATTCAAAACAATAAACAGTTTGAATTTATGGCGTATCCAGACAAAAATCACGGAATTTATGGCGGTCAAACTAGACCTCAATTGTATAAAAAAATGACTGATTTTATTTTAGAAAATTTGTAGTAAGTTGGAAGTCGGAAGTCAGAAGACGGAAGAGAAAAATCAATAGGAGCGGACTTTAGTCCGCTTTTTTTATGAAATTCCATTAGCTTTAGCCAAAACTTATTAAATTTTCGAATTTTTAGTAGCTATGAAAGCTTCTATTATCTATAATTG
>CAZHCK010000110.1:0-6612 GCA_964530915.1 uncultured Cloacibacterium sp.
ATTCTAGTATCCATCGAAAAAACTTCTTCATACTTATTATCAGAAAGAAATTTTATACATAAATATTTCGAAAATCTATCATTCAAAGAAACATTTTTTATGGTACAATAATTCGCATCAGTAATTTGTTGAGAAAATACTGGAATTGAAAATATTAAATTTATTAAAAAAAAGAACTTCTTATAAATCATTTTTTACGATATAAATTTACATAATTTTCAGCAGATTTCTGCCAAGAAAAGTCCAAATTCATTATTGTTTTTCGTAAATTTTGCATTTCTTCTTTATCATCATATAAATACAGCGCTCTTTTGATGGCATGTACAGCATCATCAGTTCCCGGGAAGGTATAATTTAAGCCATAACCTCCTGAAGAAATATCTGTTACGGTATCTTTTAACCCACCTGTATATCGTACAATTGGGATAGTTCCGTATCTCATGGCATACATTTGATTCAATCCACAAGGTTCTACTCGAGAAGGCATCAATAAGAAATCTGCTCCTGCATAAATCTTGTGCGACAAAGCTTCTTTGTATCCTAAATCCATCGCAAAATTCACATGAAATTCTTCTTGAAGTTGTTTCAGTGTATTTTCTATTTGTGGATTTCCAGAACCTAAGATGAGAATATTTAAAGCGCCTTCAGTTTCTGAGATACTTCTTCTTACAATATCTGGTAACATATCTGCTCCTTTTTCGCCAGCAAACCTTCCAATAAATGCAAAAAGCGGAAGTTCTGGATTCAATCCATATTCTTCACAAAGCCATTTTTTATTTTTTTCTTTACCTTCTTCAAAATTCTCTCTAGAATAATGATCGTTAAGCATTATATCCGTCATAGGATTCCAAACTTCTGTATCTATTCCATTGATGATTCCATGTGCTTTTCTGTATTCTTGTCTGATTAAATCTTGCAATCCTTGCGCATCTTCAAATAACTCATGCATATAACCTTGAGAAACTGCAGTAAATTCATGACTGCACTTAATCATAGTTGCCAAAGGATTAATTCTTCCGTTCCAATCGAGCAATCCCCATTTCCAAGCGTCAAAACGTGGCATATAATTAGACATTTGCCAATCCATCGTACCTTGATACTCCCCATTATGAATGGTTCCTACGGTTTTTACGCCTTTTAAAAAGTCAAAATCTTGACAATGTTCTACCATAAACGGAACTAAACCTGTATGATAATCATGACAATGCAAGACATCTGGACGAATTTCCATTGCAGAAAGCCAGTGTAAAACCGCATGCTGAAAAGCAATAAACTGTTGACTTTCATCTAAATAACCATAGACTTGATCTCTATCTAACAATCCTGGAATTTTCACCAAATACAATTCGTATCCTAAAACATTATGTTTTTCTTTCATGACCAATACTTGGTACATGTGATGAATCTGATGAATAAAACCATCAAAAACCACTTCGAATTCGTTCTCGTTTACAAATGGTTTATTATACCAAGGCATTACTACTTTGGCATCAATTCCCATTTTAGTTTGGTATTTAGGAAGCGCACCTACTACATCTGCTAAACCGCCTACTTTAGCTACCGGAAAACATTCTACGCTTAAATGGAAAACTTTCATCTTAAGTTTGAGTTATGAGTTATAAATTATAAGTTATTATTTGCTTTTTGCTTGGTTCTTTTTAGTTTTCTCCGTTTGCTTTAAAATAATTCCTGAAAGCGGTGGCAAAGTAACAATCATAGAATTGGGTTTATTATTCCATGGAGTTTCTTCGTACCATTTAATTTCTGAAACTACTCCACTTCCTCCAAATTCTGGAGCATCTGAATTAAGAATCACTTCCCATTTTGTTCCTTCTTCTATTCCAATTTTATAATCGAAAGTTCTAGGAGTAAGATTCAATACAGACATGAGCACCTCATCTTCAGATTTTCCTTTTCTTAGAAAAACATAGATAGAATTATCTGCATCATCGGCTTCAATCCATTCAAAACCGTATGGATTGAAATTATTTTCGTAAAGTGCTTTTTCGGATTTGAAAACCGTATTCAAATTTTTCACAAAATTCTGCAATCCTTTGTGTATAGGATATTGTAGAAGATGCCAATCTAAACTTTGGCTAAAATCCCATTCGTGAGTTTGTCCGAATTCACCACCCATGAAAAGCAATTTATTACCTGGATGCGTATACATATACGTGTACAATGCTCTTAAATTGGCATGTTTTTGCCATTCGTCACCTTGCATTTTAAAAATCAAACTGCTTTTTCCGTGTACTACTTCGTCATGAGACAATGGCAACATGTAATTCTCATTATTCATGTACATGGTACTGAAAGTGAGTTTATGATGATGATATTTTCTAGCAATTGGATCTTCTTCGAAATAATCAAGAGTATCATGCATCCAACCCATCATCCATTTCATTCCGAAACCTAATCCGTCATCATAAATAGGTTTGGTAACTTTAGGAAAATCACTACTGTCTTCTGCAATTGTTTGTATATCTGGAAATTCTCTGTACACAATAGTATTCATCTCTTTGATGAAATCAATAGCTTCCAGATTTCTATTATCTCCATATTTATTTGGCTCCCATTCTCCATCTGCTCTAGAATAATCTAACTCAAGCATAGAACGAACTGCATCTACACGTAAACCATCTGCATGATATCTATCGAGCCAAAAACAAGCATTTGAAATCAAGAAAGATTTTACTTCGTTTCTTCCATAGTTGAAAATATGAGATTTCCAATCGGGGTGAAATCCTTTTCTTGGGTCTTCATGTTCGTAAAGGAAACTTCCATCAAAATAATGTAAACCATTGGCATCTCCCGGAAAATGGGAAGGAACCCAATCGAGAATTACGCCAATTTCATTTTTGTGCAATTCTTCTATTAAATACATTAAATCTTGTGGCGTTCCAAAACGAGAACTCGCTGCGTAGAAACCTGTAATTTGGTAACCCCAACTTGGATCGAATGGATATTCCATCACGGGCATAAATTCTACATGCGTAAAATTCATTTCCTTCACATAAGGAACGAGTCTTTCTGCAATTTCTCTGTACGTGAAAAAACGATTAGGGTCATCTGTTCCTCTCATCCAAGAAGCCAAATGAACTTCGTAAACAGAAATAGGAGATTCTAAAGAATTTTTTTGATGGCGGTTTTTCATCCATTCTTGGTCTTTCCATTCGTAGAAAGTAGTATCTACAATAGAAGCCGCTTGAATGGTTTGTTGCCATTTTAAAGCATAGGGATCGCCTTTTTCCAAATAGGCACCACTGTATGTTTGAATGCCAAATTTATAAATTACACCAAAATCTAATCCTTCTATAAAACCTTCCCAAATCCCAGAACCATCCCAACGAATTTTGAGTTCAGAAACTCTAGAATCCCAATTATTGAAATCTCCAATTACGGAAACTTGTTTAGCATTAGGAGCCCAAACCGCAAAATAGATTCCTGTTTTACCGTCTATTTCTACTTTATGAGAACCCATTTTTTCATAGAGTTTAAAATGTTTTCCTTCACGGAAAAGATGGATATCAAATTCAGAAAAAAGAGAGTGAGGTACTACTTGGTAAGTCATGGTGATTTTAGCGTTTTTAGAAATGTTAAATAAACACACTAATTTACTGCAAGTAAACGAGAGTACAAAGTTTTAGGAGGTTAAATGTTTCTTAAATTTAGTAAAAAGAGAAGCCGCATAGAAAATTCTATGCGGCTTATCATTGTTAATTATAAATATTGTTATGAAGTTTTCACATATTTTTTATCTTCGATTGCAGCTTGTGCAGCAGCTAATCTAGCGATAGGAACTCTAAATGGAGAACAACTTACATAATTCATACCGATAGAATGACAGAATTTAACTGATTCTGCATCACCACCGTGCTCACCACAAATACCTACTTTTAAGTTTGGTTTTGTTTTTCTACCTCTTTCTACCCCGATTTTGATTAATTCGCCTACACCAGATTGGTCAATAGATACGAATGGATCTCCAGGTAATAATTTAAGATCTAGATATGTAGGTAAGAATCCACCGATATCATCTCTAGAGAAACCGAAAGACATTTGAGTTAAGTCATTGGTACCAAAGCTGAAGAAATCTGCAACTTGTGCCATAGAATCTGCTTTAAGTGCTGCTCTAGGAATCTCAATCATGGTTCCGTACATGTAAGGAATTTTTTTAACTCCTAATTTCTCTAAAGTTTCATCGTAAACTCTATCTACGATTGCTTTTTGGTGAGAAAGTTCGTGTCTACCGCAAGTTACAGGAATCATAATTTCTGGGAATGCTTTTACGCCTTCTTTTTGTAATTCACCTGCAGCTTCGAAGATTGCTCTTACTTGCATTTCGGTAATTTCTGGATAAGAAACTCCTAAACGTACACCTCTATGACCAAGCATTGGGTTGTTTTCGTGTAATGCAAGGATTCTTCTGTTTAAGATGCTCATGCTTACGCCTAACTCTTTAGAAAGTTCTTGTAACTTCGCTTTATCGTGAGGTACGAATTCGTGTAATGGTGGGTCTAGTAATCTGATGGTTACTGCATTTCCTTTCATTACTTCTAAAGTTGCTTTGATGTCTCTCTTCACGAAAGTAAATAATTCATTAAGCGCTACTTTTCTTTCTTCTTCGGTGTCACTCATGATCATTTTTCTTAATAAGAATAATGGTTTATCACTACCTTCACCGTAGAACATGTGCTCCGTTCTGAATAATCCGATACCTTCTGCTCCAAAATAAGTTGCTTGTTCAGCATCTTTAGGAGTATCAGCATTGGTTCTTACACCCATTGTTTTATACTTGTCTACTAAAGTCATTAATTGTTTGTAAGCTTGATTTTTATTTAAATCTACATCAATTAATGGTAAAGAACCTTCGTAAACTGTTCCTTTACTACCGTTTAGAGATACCCAATCTCCTTCTTTTATTTTTTTACCGTCTTTGGTTACAAAATATTTTTCTTTATCGTGGATAGAGATTTCGCTACATCCTACGATACAACATTTACCCCAACCTCTAGCTACTAAAGCTGCGTGAGAAGTCATACCACCTTTTGTAGTAAGAATCGCTTCTGATTTGTGCATACCATCTACATCTTCAGGAGAAGTTTCTTCTCTTACTAGGATTACTTTTTCTCCTTTAGAAGCCCATTCTACAGCGTCTTCTGAAGAGAATACTACTCTACCTACAGCACCACCAGGACCAGCTGGTAAACCTTTAGCAACTACTTTATGAGTTTTTTCGATATCTGGGTCGAACATTGGTAATAATAACTCTACCAACTGATTAGGATTAACTCTAAGGATTGCAGTTTCTGCATCAATCATTCCTTCTTTGTACATATCAGCAGCCATTTTTACTGCAGATACACCATTTCTTTTACCCACTCTACATTGTAGCATGTATAGTTTACCTTTTTCGATGGTAAATTCTATATCTTGCATGTCTTTGTAGTGTTTTTCTAATCTTTGTTGAATTTCATCAAGCTCTTTGTATTGCTCTGGCATGAATTTCTCCAGAGTAGTTAAATTTTTACTGTGGTCATTTTTAGAATATTGATTGATAGGAGCTGGAGTTCTTATACCTGCTACTACGTCTTCTCCTTGAGCATTTACTAAATATTCTCCATAGAATTTATTTTCACCGTTTCCTGGGTTTCTAGTGAAAGCTACACCTGTACAAGAATCATTACCCATGTTACCGAATACCATAGCTTGTACGTTTACAGCAGTTCCCCATTCATCTGGAATTCTTTCGATTCTTCTGTACTCAATTGCACGTTTTCCGTTCCAAGAAGCGAATACAGCACCTACACCTCCCATTAATTGATCCCATGGAGTTTCAGGGAAGTCTTGTTTTAGGTGTTTTTTAGTTAAAGCTTTGAATTCTTTTACTAATTTTTTAAGATCATCAGCAGAAAGATCAGTATCTAATTCTACGCCTTTTTCTTTTTTAACTTCTTCTAATCTTTCGTCCATGATTTTACGGATACCAATACCTTTCGCTGGTTCCATACCACCTGCTTTTTCGATTACTACGTCTGCATACATCATTACCAATCTTCTGTAAGCATCGTAAGCAAATCTTTCGTCACCGCTTTCTGCGATAAGACCTTGGATAGTTTCGTCATTAAGACCAATGTTAAGAACGGTATCCATCATTCCTGGCATAGATTTTCTAGCACCAGAACGTACAGACATTAATAAAGGATTTTTAACGTCTCCGAATTTTTTGCCCATTAATTTTTCAACTTGAGCAAGTGCATCTTTTATTTGCTTTTCTAATGTAGAAGGATATTGTCTTTTATTATCGTAGAAATACGTACATACTTCTGTAGTGATGGTAAAACCGGGAGGAACAGGTAGTTTAAGATCTTTGTGACCTGCCATTTCTGCTAAGTTAGCACCTTTTCCACCGAGTAGATTCTTCATTGACTCATTTCCATCGGCTTTACCACCACCGAAGGAATACACATACTTTTCATTTTTTGCTGTTGTAGCCATAATATATTAATTTGTTATTTTTCTCTTATAATTTCTGGAACAAAATTACAAACTACCTTATAATAAATTCCTTTATTATTTGCTGACATTTATCAATTTTGATAAATATCATAT
>CAZHCK010000111.1:0-6587 GCA_964530915.1 uncultured Cloacibacterium sp.
AATATATCTTATGATCTCTTTTTAAAGAAAGAATCTACAAATTCTTCACCATTAAATAATTGCAAATCTTCCATTTTTTCTCCTACTCCAATGTATTTTACAGGAATCTGAAACTGATCTGAAATTCCAATTACTACACCTCCTTTTGCGGTTCCATCTAGCTTCGTTACCGCAAGAGCTGTAACTTCTGTAGCCGCAGTAAATTGTTTTGCTTGTTCAAAAGCATTTTGACCAGTAGAACCATCTAAAACCAATAAAACTTCGTGTGGAGCTTCTGGCAAAACTTTCTGCATGACACGTTTAATTTTAGAAAGCTCATTCATTAAATTGATTTTATTGTGCAATCTTCCCGCAGTATCAATGATAACTACATCTGCATTTTGTGCCACTGCACTTTGAACCGTATCAAAAGCTACGGAAGCAGGATCAGAACCCATATTTTGCTTTACAATAGGAACACCTACTCTTTCACTCCAAATGACCAATTGATCTACCGCTGCAGCTCTAAATGTATCTGCAGCTCCCAAAACTACGTTTAAGCCTTGTGATTTGAACTGATTGGCTAGTTTACCAATTGTAGTTGTTTTTCCTACTCCATTTACGCCCACCACCATAATTACATACGGCTTCTTAGTTTCGTCAATATTTTTGGTTTGAGAATGTGGATTTTCTAAAAGCAAAGCAGAAATTTCTTCACGAAGAATTTTATCCAATTCAGAAGTGTTTACATATTTATCACGTTCTACTCTCGCTTCTATTCTTTCGATGATTTTTACAGTGGTATTTACACCTACATCAGAAGCAATAAGGACTTCTTCTAGCTCATCTAGAACCTCATCATCTACTTTAGATTTTCCGACTACTGCTCTAGAAATTTTATCAAAAAAACCTTGACTCGATTTTTCTAAACCTTTGTCTAAAGATTCTTTTTCCTCTTTTTTAAATATATTTTTAAACCAACTCATATATTAGATTTGAGATTTGAGATTTACTCACGAATTTTTTATTATCATTTTGGAGTTCGTGAATGCTCCGCATTTGAGATTTGAGATTTCTAAACCAAATCGTTAAAATTGTTTTTAAAATTTTAGGTTTACAAAGATAACAAAAAAACTACCCAAAAAATTGAGTAGTTTTATATGTTTATACAAGACGTAGAATTATTTTTTTAAATAAGCTTCTACATCATCTGCATTCATTACTTTTTCTTCGAAAACGTAAGCTCCAGTCTTAGGAGATTTAACCATTTTCACAACTTTGGTCATTTTTTTAGACTGACCTGATTGAAGCGTTGCAACAACTTTCTTTGCCATCTTTTAATATTTTTAAAGATTACTTGATTTCTTTGTGAACTGTATATTTCTTAAGAACCGGATTGTACTTTTTAAGCTCTAATCTTTCCGTAGTGTTCTTTTTATTTTTTGTGGTGATGTATCTAGACATTCCAGCCACACCTGTTTCTTTGTGCTCTGTGCACTCAAGAATTACTTGAACTCTATTTCCTTTCTTAGCCATTTCTTATTATTTTAAAAATCCGTTTCTTGTTGCTCTTTCAATCGCCTCCTCGATACCAATTTTATTGATAACTCTCAAACCATGAGCAGAAACTCTTAATGTTACGCTTTTTTCTTGCTCTGGAAGATAAAATGTCTTCTCTAATAAATTAATTTCAAAACGTCTTTTCGTTTTGTTATTTGCGTGAGAAACGTTGTTTCCTACCATTGCACGCTTACCTGTTATTTGGCAAATTCTTGACATATCTCGATGTTCTTTTTTACTACTATGTATTTTGAGTGTGCAAAATTATAGATATTTTTTTGAACTCACAAATTTTCAAACAAATAAATTTGTAATTTTTCAAAAAAAATTTAATCTAAATTTTGTAAATTATTTTTTAGAGGCAATTCTTTCTCCGAAGTGGTAAATAATTAAAAATCCGAGCACAAATATAGCAATTCTTGAGATTAAATCACCTATTTTTGTGTAAATAGATTTTTCTTCTAGCAAATTAGCCTTTACCAATAGTGCTGTTCTATCGTCGTAAAAGGTATCTTGTAGAATATCTCCTCTTGCATTAATATGCGCAGAAATTCCGCTATTAGCAGCACGTACAATCTCTCTCCTAGTTTCTATAGCTCTTAATCTAGCATAAGAAAGCAATTGTTTGTGACCTTCTGTATTATCCCACCAAGAATCATTGGTCATAATCGCTAAAAGGTTTGCACCATTTTTGACATAATCGGTTACATATTCTCCGTAAATACTTTCGTAACAGATAATAGGAGCCATTTTAGCTTTATTAAACCTATTGCTGAAAACTTTTCTTTCTTTATCAATTCCAAGAGATGAATTAGCTCCACCGAAATCCAGCATCGCATCTCCCAAAATTGGTTTTAAATATCTAATGTATGGGAAAATTTCTACTCCAGGAACCAATTTCGCTTTGTGATAAACCTCCACTTCTTGATTTGGAATAATTTGCAATGCAGAATTATAAGAATTTACCCAAACTCCTTCTTGAATCTTAGTAGAATAATCTTCAGTTGCTGCTTCATCAAACAAAAATTTATGCGTAGAAGCTCCTGTTAAAAATATAGATTGCGGATGTTTTCCTAAAAATTCTTTGGCAATCGCGATAGATGTACTTTTATTAAAACCATTTTCGCTCAAACTTCCGTTCCCGGGAAATGCAGTTTCGGGCGCAATGAAAAAATCTACTTTTGTTTTAGAATTTTCTTCGGCTAAACTTAAAAGTTCTCCTAATATTTGTAAAGAATCTTTACTGTATTTTTCGGTATAAGGATCTAATTTTGGCTGAAGCAAAAGCGTAGTCACTTCTCCTACAGGTTTTTCTTGATAAGAATTGTATTTATAAATAGAAATCAGAAGAGGCAGAACAATAATCACAACTAAAATAGAAATATTCTTCATCAAATCTTTTCTTATTCTTCCTGCTTGCCAAATTCTCAAAGTATAAAAAGCAAATACATTAATCAGCAAAATCCAAAAACTACCGCCAGTTGCGCCAATCGTGTCGTACCACTGAATCAACTGAGGATATTCTGAAAACGAATTTCCTAGATTAAGCCAAGGCCAAGTAAATTCCCAATTGAGATGAAATCTTTCGAAACTTAACCAAATTGCTACAAAAAATACTAGCCCAAAATAAGTTCCTCTTACTTTCTTATACCAATAATACAGTTGAAAAACCAAACTCATCAATAAAGAATTGACAATAACAGGAATTGCAACTGCCAAAAGAGAGTTATTTCCGTCTGGATTTTTAGCATGATATAACCAACCTGTAGTTACCACATTCCATATAAAAAAAGCAAGGTAAGTTAACCCAAAAACAGCCCATCCTTTTTTATTGATTTTTGAAAATTTAGAAATTTCTTGCTCCATTAATAACAAGGGAACAAAAGCAAAAAATATAAAAAATGGAATTCCGTAAGTAGGCCAAGAAATGGATAATAATAGTGCTGATATTAATGATAGAAAAATATATTTCATAAGTAAAACCTATTGGTGAAGGGCAAATTTAAGGTTTTTACATGGGGTAAAAAAGAGAAACATGACAAAAGTCATATTTTATAAACGCCTGAAAATCAAAACTAAATAAAATATTTTCACTCTTATTTAAAATTATTCTAAATAAATTTTGTGAATTAAACTTACATTTTTATTTTTGCATCGTTATTTTTAATCGTTCTAAATAAATTTAAATGAAAAATCAAATACTTCCCCTTTTATTAGTTGCGGCATCCATTACGGCAAATGCTCAACAAAAAAAAGACAGTTTATATACCAGAACCATAGAAGATGTAAAACTTCACAAAACAGGAAATCCTAATAACGCTAAAGTTTCTACTATAAAATCTCAGCTAGATGTAATGGAAACTCCACAAGCGATTGCTATTGTAACTCATGAAGTAATAGAACAGCAACAAGCGCAACAACTTTCTGATGTGGTAAAAAATGTAAACGGTGTTTATATTACATCTGCGAGAGGTGCTTCTCAAGACAGTTTTGGAGCGAGAGGTTACACTTTTGGCAATGAAAATATTTACAAAAACGGAAGTAGAGTAAACTCTGGTATTTTCCCAGAAGTTTCTGGTCTAGAACGTGTAGAAGTTCTAAAAGGTAGTGCTGCAATTCTTTATGGAAACGTAGCTCCTGGTGGAATTGTAAACATGGTGACAAAAAAACCTCTTTTTAACTTCGGTGGAAATATCGCTTTAAATTACGGAAGTTGGAACAATATAAAACCTACCATTGATATTTATGGTGGATTGACCAAAAACTCAGCTTTTAGAGTAAACGGAAGCTACGAAAATAAAGAAAGTTTCAGAGATATTGTACAATCAGAAAAGCATTATTTCAACCCAAGTTTCCTTTACAACATTTCAGATAAAACACAAATCATCATAGAAGCAGATTATCTTAAACACCACTTCACTCCAGATTTTGGTTTAGGCGGATTAGTAATCAATAGTACTACTAGCGAATCTAAACTTAATACCCTTTTGGGAATCAATAAATTCCCTGGTGCAACTTGGCAATATCAAACCAATGAAATGCTTACTTCTACAGTAACATTAAACCACGAAATTAATTCTAATTGGAATTTTAATACGGTTGCATTTTTCCAAGATTATACCAGAAATTTTTATGGAACCGAAAGAATTCAATGGAATTTGCAAAACAATGGAGATTACGTTTGGAAGAGAACTTTAAACAAACAACTTCAGGAACAAAAATACGGAAGCCTTCAGTTTAATTTAAATGGTCAGTTCAATACTGGAAAATTAAACCATAAACTTTTAGTTGGTGCAGACGCTGATTATTTACAAGCAGACACTTATTCTTATCAATTACAAAAACAAGACGGTACTTTCGCAGATGCAGGAAATAACT
The DNA here is from genome assembly GCA_964530915.1 of uncultured Cloacibacterium sp. Classification (GTDB taxonomy): domain Bacteria; phylum Bacteroidota; class Bacteroidia; order Flavobacteriales; family Weeksellaceae; genus Cloacibacterium. Next base: position 4,918 of record CAZHCK010000111.1, read on the forward strand.
TTGTTTATGGAACCAATGGAAACACCAGCAATGGAAACATTCTTTTATCAGATGAAAACACATGGAAATCTGGAGAAATGCTTAATTCAAGACAAAAGGATTTAAACAGAATTCCAACTAGAAGAGTTGGTATTTATGCTCAAGATTTAATTTCTATTACAGATAAATTCAAAGTTCTAGCTGGTTTAAGATGGTCGTATTTAGAAAACAAGAGTACTATTGTAGAAAACTATTTGAACAACACTAAAACATATAAAGCAAGTTCAGGAAATCCTAAAGAAAGCGCATTTTCGCCAAGAGTAGGATTAGTTTATCAGATTGATGACAGCTTCAGCACATTTGCTAGTTACAGCAACTCTTTCACTCCTAACTCCGGTAGAGATATTAACAATTTACCATTGCCTTCTTCTTTGATTGACCAATATGAAATTGGTTTAAAGAAAAATTTATGGAAAAACACTTTAGCGTTTAACATTACTGCTTATCAAATTGAAAACAGCAATTTAGCACAAACAGCTGCTTTTGACAAAAACGGAAATATAAACGGTGACACTAACATAAAAGAAATGACGGGAGCTACCAGAAGCCGTGGTATAGAATTAGACATTACAGGAAATCCTACACCAAATCTCTCAATCAATGCTGGTTATGCATATAACAATATGGTTTACACGGATACAGCAGACTCTGACGGAAGTTTCGTAGAAGGAGAAAGATTGGTAAGAACACCTGCAAATACTGCGAATGCTTCAATCTTCTACACCTTACCAAAATATGTAAAAGGATTAAAATTAGGATTCACCGCATTCTACACTGGAGACAGATTAGCAGGTTGGAACAATCTAAAAGATTCTAACGGAAACCCAAAAACCAACAGAATGTATGAAATTGGTGATTTTACTACTGTAGATTTCACTATTGGTTACCAATTTAAGAAATTCAATGTTCAAGGAAGATTAGGAAACATTTTCGATGTGATAGATTACAATGTACACGAAAATTACTCTGTAAATCCTATTACTCCAAGAAACTTTTACTTAACATTTAATTATAAGTTTTAACCTATCATATCAAATTTAATCAAAAAGTGGAGAATTCGTTTTCCACTTTTACCTTTTAAACTAACTTAATAAACTATACTTTTAGAACATGAAGAGCACAAGAACTACAATGAGACTTTTACACCGCTACATCGGTTATTTTATGGCAGGAATTATGGCGGTTTACGCGATTAGTGGGGTATTATTAATCTACAGAGATACAGATTTTCTTAAAAAAGAAAAGAAAATCGAAAAAAAATTAGAAGCCAATATTCCTACTGATAAATTGGGAAAAGAACTTAAAATTAAAGGTTTCGAAGTAAAGGAACAAAAAGGAGATCTTATCCTCTTCAAAGAAGGAACTTATAATACGAAAACAGGAGAAGCGAAATATACTAAAAAAGAACTTCCTTACGTTTTAAAGAAAATGACAGAATTACATAAATCAGATTCTAAACATAAATTTTATTTATTGAATACGATTTTTGGAATTTCATTATTCTTTTTTGTGATTTCATCATTTTGGATGTTTAATCCAAAATCTCAAATTTTCAAAAAAGGAATGATTGCCACCGTAATAGGTTTAGTTTTGGCATTATTTTTGACATTAGCTTAATTATAGAAAAAAAC
>CAZHCK010000112.1:0-6537 GCA_964530915.1 uncultured Cloacibacterium sp.
AAATCTTACGATTTAAGGGCAATTGCTTGAAATTGAACATTTCAACGTGGTTTCTCCAGGAATCGAACCAGGGACACACGGATTTTCAATCCGTTGCTCTACCAACTGAGCTAAGAAACCATTTTTGTTTCATCATTGTGTTAAAGTGGTGCAAAAGTAAGCACTTTATCCATATGACGCAAGTCTTTTCAAAAGAATTTTACATTTTTTTTTGAACTTCCTGATTTTCAAGTTCATTTTTTTTTAACTTTCTTTTAATTGTTCGCTCATTTCTTCTAAAACGGGCTTAATCGTACTTTCTGGTAGGTCACTTATTCTGATATACATGAGTCCATCTATCGCATCATTGAAATTAGGGTCTACATTAAATGCGATAACCTTAGCATTTTGTTTGATGTATTTTTTAATTAAAACCGGCATTCTCATCTCTGGCTCTAAATCATCGATGAGTTTATCAAACTTGTTCAAATCATTATCTAAACCTTCGAAAAAGAGGTGTTTTTCTTTTACTTTGAGTTTTACCTTAAAATCGTTTTTAGGATGCACGTATTGCGCCACCACAGAATCATAATAATGCGAACGCATAAACTCAATCATCAAAGATTTAGAAAAATCTGAGAATTTATTACTGATGCTCACTCCACCCATTAAGAATTTATGTTCAGGATTTTTGAGGCAAACATGCACAATTCCTCTCCATAATAAGAACAGTGGCAATGGTTTTTGCTGATATTCTAAGTTCACATAAGCACGCCCCATTTCTATCACTTTTCTAAAGAAAGGCTGTATTTCTTGGTCAAATTCAAATAATGAACTCGTATAAAAGCCGCTAATTCCATATTTTTTCATGACTTGGCAACCTAATGCCATTCTATATGCTCCAGCGATTTTTTGAGCATTATTATCCCAAAGAATAAGATGATGGTAATGCTTATCATACTCATCTAAATCAAAAGGCAAATTGGTTCCCTCTCCTATTGCTCGGAAAGTTAATTCTCGCTGCCTTCCGATTTCTCTCATCATCGAAGGAATTTCGTCATATTCGGTGAAATACACTTCGTAATTAGAATTGGAAAATAAGAGTTTATCTTTCTTTTTAAGGTTTTCTATATCTTTTAGAATGTCTTCATGAGGTGTTTCGTCTATGATATTCTGTATCACTTCTTGACCTGATTTCAGCGGAAATTTAATCGGTAAATTAGACAGTTTAAAAAGCGCTGCAATGGATTTTCTTCTTTCATAGTAAGACTTCATCATGTAGACTTTCTTTCTCAAGAAATCACCTAATTCTTTCACCGATTCATGTTCTTCTTGAATTTTTGGCGAAACAGGTTTTCCTATTCTAATTCTAATCGGCTTATCTCTTTTTTTCATCATCTCAGACGGAAGCAAGAGCGTTTGCAAATCTGCATGAATTTTGGCAATGCTATAAAACTTGCTCGAATTCTTGGTATGGAAATACATCGGAACCACTGGAACCTTTGCTTTTTTTATCAATTTAAGCGCTGGAATTTCCCATTCTTTATCCAGAACCTCATCAAAAACATTGTTACGATTCGAAACTTCTCCCGCAGGAAAAACACCGATACAACCGCCTTCCTGAAGGTGTTTCAACGTCTCACGCATTCCAGAAATACTGCTGTATGCTTCTTTTCTGGTTTCAAAAGGATTCACAGGAATCACGTAATCTTTCATAGGCTCTATTTTCTGCAAAAGAAAATTGCCCATAATTTTAAAATCAGGTCTAATTTCTGTAAGGATTTTACACATCAGAATCCCATCAATCGCTCCCAGAGGATGATTGGCTACCAAAATGAAAGGTCCTGTTTTAGGGATTTTAGCCAAATCTTCTTCGAAGGCTACGTATTGGATTTCTAATTTTTTGAGAAAAGCATCAAAAAAAGCTACTCCTTCATGGTGTTTTATGCTGTCATACAATCTATTGACATCATTCAATTTGGTAAGTCCCATAATAGTAGAAGCAATCGGACTTTTAATGAATCCGAATTTCTGCAATCCTGCTGCTTTGATAAAATCTTGTTTAGAAATGAGGCTCATGATTGGTTATTGCGTAACGATTTGTACTGTGTTTTTTGAAATTTGTTCTAAAAGGATTTTTTTACCAGCATAGAAATTAGAAAGCTCGTCCATATTGGCATTTCTTACCGTGTATAATGAAACATTTTTTACTACATCTGTGCTGAATTGTTGAGTTAACGTTTGATTTACCTCATCAATTTTACCAAATTTATCTTCCAGACAAAGCGCCAAAGAAATCGCAGAGTTCTGCATCATAGAAACTTTGATTTTATGTTTTGCCAAAAGATTAAAAATCTGACTGATGTGATCTTCGGCAATGAAAGAAAAGTCTCTCGTAGAAATGTTCATTAACACTTGATTTTCTTTCAGAATATAACTTTCTTCGCTTTGGTTTACATCAGAATTTCCTACTTTGGTTCCAGGTTTTTCTGGCTCTACAAAAGATTTCACATAAAAAGGAATATTCTTTTGCTTGAGTGGCTGTAACGTTTTCGGGTGAATAACAGAAGCTCCATAATATGCCATCTCAATGGCTTCTTCGTAAGAAATATTAGAAAGCAAGGTTACGTTTTCAAATTTTCTAGGATCGCCGGTCATCACGCCTGGAACATCTTTCCAAATGGTCATGGCTTCAGCATTTAAGCAGTATGCAAAAATCGCCGCAGAGTAATCTGAACCTTCTCTACCCAAAGTTACCGTAAAGTTATTAGCTTCTGAACCGATGAAACCTTGTGTAACATACGATTGATTTTGGTCTAAACCGCTAATATTTTTCTCGGTTTCTTGCCAGTTTACTACGCCTTCTCTGTACGTGTCATCCGTTTTGATGTAATCTCTAGCATCTAACCAAGAATTGCTAAAATTGATATCATTAAGATACTCACTCAGAATTTTAGACGAAATCATTTCCCCACAACTCACCACTTGGTCATACACAAAATTGTAATTTGGCGATTTATTTCTTCTCAAAAAAGCTTCTAAATCATCAAAAAACAAAGCTACTTCACCAAAAATTTTATGATTTTCGGCAAAAAGACCTTTGGTAATTTCTAAGTGAGATTGTTTTATTTTTTCTACCTCATTTTGGTAATCTTCCTTCTTAAAATAGTATTCTACTACTTTTTCTAATGCGTTGGTAGTTTTTCCCATGGCAGAAACTACTAATAGGCATTTTTCAAAACCTTGCGAATTTAAAACTTTCGCTACATTCTTTACACTCTCTGCATCTTTCACCGATGCTCCTCCGAATTTAAAAACTTTCATCTTCTTTAATCTAAAATCAATTCAAACCTTCAAATTTATTAAATTATTTCCATATGAATCAATTGAATATTTTTTGGGAAATATGACTAAAAATTACGAAATTTACAAACAAGCAAATACCAAAAAAATGTCTGAACAAACTTTTCAAACTTTAGGTGAATTTATCATTGACAAACAAGACGATTTTAAATATTCCACAGGGGAACTCTCTAGACTTTTGAGCGCCATTAGACTGGCTTCTAAAGTTGTAAATAGAGAAGTAAACAAGGCGGGAATCGCAGAAATCATCGGTCATGCCGGAAACCAGAATGTACAAGGTGAAGACCAACAAAAACTAGATGTTTTAGCCAATAATCTTTTTATAGAAGCACTTTCTCAGCGCGAAGTAGTCTGCGGAATTGCCTCTGAAGAAAGTGATGATTTTATAGAAATTAAAGCGACAAGTAACGCTCACCTTAATAAATATGTGGTTTTAATTGATCCACTAGATGGTTCATCTAATATTGATGTAAATGTTTCAGTAGGAACCATTTTCTCTATCTACAGACGTGTTACGGAGCCTGGAACACCTGTTCAACTCAAAGATTTTTTACAAAAAGGCGTAAAACAAGTAGCAGCAGGTTATGTTGTTTACGGAAGTTCTACTATGATTGTTTACACCACAGGAAATGGCGTGAATGGATTCACTTTAGACCCTTCTATCGGTACATATTACCTTTCTCACCCGAATATGAAATTCCCAACTACGGGGAAAATTTATTCCATTAACGAAGGGAATTACATTAAATTTCCTCAAGGTGTGAAAGATTACATTAAATATTGTCAGTTAGAAGAAGGAGACAGACCTTATACTTCTAGATATATTGGTTCATTGGTTTCAGATTTTCACAGAAATATGATTAAAGGTGGAATTTACATTTATCCTTCTACCTCACAATCTCCAAAAGGAAAACTGAGATTGTTATACGAATGTAATCCAATGGCTTTATTGGCAGAACAAGCTGGCGGAAAAGCAAGTGATGGCTACAAAAGAATTCTAGAAATAGAACCTACAGAATTGCACCAAAGAGTACCTTTCTTCTGCGGAAGTGCTGCAATGGTAACCAAAGCCGAAGAATTTATGGCAAAAGCTTTAAAACCTTAGAAATTATTCTTTTAATTAGCAATTATTTTAGAGGTCGCAAGATAAATTTATCATTAGAAAGTTTTTAGAGTGCTTTTTGTCATTCCGTAGGAATCTAAACACCCTTTCGGAAAGTATTTGGAAAGATTCCTACGGAATGACAAACATAATGTTAATCAGTAATTATTAATCTGATGATAATTTGTGACTCTATATTTTTTTTTACCGAAGTCATTTGCAAAATATGAACGCTCAATTTACCCAACATAACCTCATCTTTAAACAAGCGAGTGGAACTTCTAGAGGAGTTCTTACCACTAAGGAAACTTATCTTTTAGAAATTTCTGAAAATGACAAAAAAGGAATTGGCGAATGTGCGATTTTCAGAGGATTGAGCTATGATGACGTACCTGATTATGAAGAAAAACTCACTTGGCTTTGCAAAAACATCCATTTAGATTTTGAAGTTTTAAAAAAAGAACTGCTGCATTATCCTTCTATTATTTTTGGATTAGAACAAGCGCTTCTTAACCTAGAACATGGTGAAGATTTGTATTTTCCGAGTGATTTTACTGATGGTAAAGATTCTATAAAAATCAATGGACTCATCTGGATGGGAAATGCAGATTTTATGCAATCTCAAATCGAAGAGAAATTAGCAAAAGGTTTTGACTGCATCAAATTAAAAATAGGCGTAGATTGGAAATCTGAAAAAGAAATCATCAAAAAACTCAGAGAAAAATTCCCTAAAGAACAATTGGAACTCAGAGTAGATGCTAATGGTGCTTTTTCTTATGAAGAAGCTACAATGGTTTTACAAGAATTGGCGGATTTAGGAATTCATTCGATTGAACAACCGATAAAAAAGAGCCAAGTAAAAACTAAAAAGAGCCAAGAAACCGATGAAATAAATTCAACGGATTGTTGTGCTCCTTGGAATGAAATGGCTAAATTATGTGCAGAAACACCTACTCCTATTGCTTTAGATGAGGAACTTATCGGCGTAATCGATTTTGAAGAAAAAAAGAAACTTTTAGAAACGATTAAACCACAATACATTATTCTAAAACCAGCTTTAGTGGGCGGATTTTCTGGTTCTGATGAATGGATTGTCCTTGCTGAAAGTTTAGGCATAGATTGGTGGATTACTTCTGCTTTAGAAAGCAATATTGGCTTGAATGCGATTTGCCAGTACACTTATACCAAGAAAAATCCGTTACCTCAAGGATTGGGAACAGGCGCACTTTTCACGAATAATTTTGAAACTCATTTGCAATTAGAAGGCGACCAAATGTGGCATAAAAAATAAAACCTTGAAATAATTTTCAAGGTTTCTACATAGTAGTTTTAATAGTCATGGAAAGATTAAACCGTATCTATAAAAAGTTCATCTATCCATTTTTTAATGATTAATAGTAATTTCCTCTTAGCGTTTTTCATTTTAGTCAGGACTGCCTTCTTTCTGTAATTTTTTATTATCTCTTAAATATTTTATCAATTTATCTACAATTTGTTTAGAATCGTCTGAATATTCATTTTTAAGTCTTTGAACTTTGTCTGCTTTTACTTTTGAAGCGCTGGTTTCCTGAACACTTACAAAAACTTCTAACAAAACAAAATCATCTGGAATAACGAATAAGTCGGTAATGTATTTATAGTCATTATTCTCATCCAAAACATTAAATTGCTCTGCATTTCCTATTTCCACGAGCGGAACTTTTACATTTTGGAAAGCGAAGATTTCTTTTTTACCTCCAGATTGATAAGCAATATTAATTTTGATTTCGTAATTATTAAAATTGGTTTTTTCCCAAACTTTAGCACCACTTGCATTGCATTCTATATGATGAAGTTGATACACCAATGCATTTCCTTTAATAATTTCAGGAATAAATTGTGCGGAGAATGCTGTTAATCTTTCCTTTTGATTTTTGGTAACGATTTCTCTTTTTACTTTAAAAGCAGGAATTCTTTGGTCAAAAAGATAGGTTCTTTTTGCCGAAAAGGAATCGGTATATTTAAGCACATCTCTATCAATTTGATTTTTAATGATTTTGTAGCTTAAATTCACAAAAGTATTAAGATTGGTATCGAAAAAGCGAAGAAAACTA
>CAZHCK010000113.1:0-6409 GCA_964530915.1 uncultured Cloacibacterium sp.
ATGAAATATTTAAAACTTTCGGGTCTAGAACCTTTAATTATAACTCCAGAATCCAATTTTATCAATATTGGAGAAAGAACTAATGTAGCAGGTTCTAAAAAATTTCTCAGATTGATTAAAGAAGAAAAATTTCCTGAAGCTCTAGATATTGCTCGTCATCAAGTAGAAGGAGGCGCACAGATTTTAGACATTTGTTTTGATGATGGACTTTTAGACGGAAAATATTGTATGGTTAAATTCTTGAATTTAATCGCCTCAGAACCTGATATTGCCAGAATTCCAATGATGATAGATTCTTCTAAATGGGAAATTTTAGAGGCTGGTTTGCAAGTAGTTCAAGGGAAATGTGTAGTGAATTCCATCAGTTTAAAAGGTGGTGAAGAAGAATTTATTCGTCAAGCAAAATCCATCAAAAGATATGGCGCTGCAGTAGTTGTAATGGCTTTTGACGAAAATGGTCAAGCCGATAATTACGAACGCAGAATAGAAATTTGCAAAAGAAGTTATAAACTGTTGACGGACACAGTCCGTTTTCCTGCGGAAGATATTATTTTCGACTTAAATATTTTCCCAGTTGCAACTGGAATGGAAGAGCATCGCAAAAATGCTTTGGACTTCATTAATGCAACAAAATGGGTGCGCGAAAATCTACCTTACGTTTCGGTTTCTGGTGGGGTTTCTAACGTTTCGTTTTCGTTTAGGGGAAATGATACGGTAAGAGAAGCGATGCACTCGGTTTTCCTCTATCACGCCATCAAAGCGGGAATGAATATGGGAATTGTAAACCCTGCCATGTTAGAAATTTACGACGAAATTCCTAAAGATTTGTTGGAGCTGGTAGAAGATGTAATGCTAGACAGAAGAGATGATGCTACCGAAAGATTATTGGATTATTCTGAAAAACATAAATCCGTAAAAAAAGAAAAAGTAGAAGATTTAGCGTGGCGAAATCAGCCTTTGCAAGACAGAATTACCCATTCTTTGGTAAAAGGAATTGACCGTTTTATTGAAGAAGATGTAGAAGAAGCCCGAAAAATTTCTGCAAAACCTTTGGATGTTATCGAAGGAAATCTAATGACAGGAATGTCTGTAGTGGGAGATTTATTCGGAAGTGGAAAAATGTTTCTTCCTCAAGTGGTGAAATCTGCCAGAGTCATGAAAAAAGCAGTGGCTTATCTTCAACCGTTTATTGAAGCTGAGAAAGATTCTGCACAAAAAGCGAACGGTAAAGTCTTAATGGCAACGGTAAAAGGCGATGTTCATGACATTGGTAAAAATATTGTGAGTGTAGTTTTGGGCTGTAACAATTACGAAATTGTAGATTTAGGAGTGATGGTTCCTGCCGAAAAAATTATTCAAACGGCGATTGAAGAAAAAGTAGATGTTATTGGTTTAAGTGGACTGATTACGCCAAGTTTAGACGAAATGGTACATATTGCCAATGAACTGGAGCGTCAAAATCTGAACTTTCCATTGATGATTGGTGGCGCTACAACTTCTAAAGCACATACTGCAGTAAAAATAGACCCGAAATATAAAAATGCTGTGGTTCATGTAAATGATGCTTCTAGAGCTGTTGGTGTGGTAAGTTTTTTATTGAGCAATAGAAATGAAGATTTTATTTCAGAACTAAAAGCAGATTATGCAGATTTCCGCGAGAAATTTTTAAACAGACAGGTTGACAAAGAATACATTTCGATAGAAGAAGCGAGAAATCAAAAATTCAAAATCGATTGGGAAAATGAAACCATCTCTGAACCTAAAAATTTAGGTATTCAATTGATTGAAAATCAAAACTTAGAAGAATTGGTTCCTTACATCGATTGGAGTCCGTTTTTCAGAAGTTGGGATTTGTTTGGTAAATATCCTCAGATTTTAGAAGACGAAATCGTAGGAGAACACGCAAAAGAACTTTTTTCAGATGCTCAAAAAATGTTGAAGAAAATCGTGGAGGAAAAATTATTAACTGCAAAAGCAATTTTCGGAATTTTTCCTGCCAATTCTACGGAAAAAGATGATATTGAACTGAAAAATGGCGAGGAAACATTCACTTTCAGAACGCTTCGTCAACAACATAAAAAATTTGACGGCAAAGAATATTTGGCTTTGAGTGATTTTATCGCTCCAAAAGATTCTAGAAAACAAGATTACATCGGTGCTTTTGCGGTGACTACAGGTTTTGGAACCGATGAATTGGCACAAAAATATGAAGCGGAGCATGATGATTACAATGCGATTATGGTAAAAGCATTGGCAGACCGATTGGCAGAAGCTTTTGCAGAATATTTACACAAAAAAGTAAGAACTGAAATTTGGGGTTATTCTAGTGATGAACATCTAGAAAATGAAGATTTAATTTCCGAAAAATATGTAGGAATTCGTCCTGCTCCTGGTTATCCTGCTTGTCCAGACCATTTAGAAAAAACCACGATTTGGGATTTACTAAAAGTGAAAGAAAATATTGGTTTAGAACTTACAGAAAGTTTGGCAATGTTCCCTACAGCTTCTGTTTCTGGATATTATTTTGCCAATCCTAAAGCGAAATATTTCGGAGTAGGAAAAATTACAGAAGACCAACTGAAAGATTACGCCGAAAGAAAAAATATAGATTTAGAATTGGCGAGAAAATGGCTGAGTCCGAATTTAGCTTAAAATTGAAAATATTGAACTTTGAATTGAGAAAATGAAAGTTACAGAACACATACAAAACGCAAACGGAAAAACACTTTTTTCTTTTGAAATTTTGCCACCTCTAAAAGGTCAAAATATACAATCGATTTTTGATGCGATTGATCCATTGATGGAATTCAATCCTTCATTTATAGATGTTACGTATCATCGTGAAGAATATGAATATGTGGAACGTGAAGATGGACTTCTGGAAAAACGAGTGGTGAAAAAAAGACCGGGAACCGTGGGAATTTGTGCTGCAATTCAGAATAAATATGGTGTAGATGCGGTTCCGCATATTTTGTGCGGTGGTTTTTCTAAGGAAGACACCGAAAATTTCTTGATAGATATTGATTTCTTGGGAATTCATAATGTAGTCGCATTAAGAGGAGATGCGGTGAAAACGGAAACCTATTTTAAACCAGAGAAAAATGGACATGCTTTTGCCAAAGATTTGGTAGAACAAATCGTGAAAATGAATCACGGAACTTATCTAGACGAAAGTTTAGAAAATTCTGCCTGTACAGATTTTAACATCGGTGTAGCGGGTTATCCTGAAAAACACATGGAAGCTGCAAGTCTAGAACAAGACATTTACCACCTCAAGAAAAAAGTAGAAGCAGGTGCAGATTATATCGTGACGCAAATGTTTTTCGACAATCAAAAATATTACGATTTTGTAGAAAAATGCAGAACTTCTGGTATTAATGTTCCTATTATTCCAGGATTAAAACCGATTACTACCAAGTCTCAACTGAGCATGATTCCGCATCGTTTCAAGGTAGATTTACCTAACGAGTTGGTGATTGCAATAGCTAAAGCAAAAGACAACAAAGAAGTAAAAGAAATTGGCATCAACTGGTGCATTCAGCAGAGCAAAGATTTAATGAAAAACGGCGCTCCTGTTCTTCATTATTATTCTATGGGAAAAAGTGAAGTGGTAAAAAGAATTGCTTCTGAAGTGTTTAAAGACTAAAGCATTTTATGCCTTTCAAATGGAAGATTTCGGTCAAAAATATAACGATAAGTCGCGAGTTTTCTCGTGACTTTCGTTTCTAAATTTTCTGCAATTTTAATCATTCTTGGATTAAAATCACCAATCCACTGCATTTCGTAATCGGTATAATTTCTGGTTTTTCTGAAATGTTTTGTGCCTTCCCAAATCATAAATCCATCGATGCCTTTTCTTTGCCATTCTGGAACAATTCCGAAAACCAAACCCACCATTTTCTTATTTTTTATAAAAAATTTAGCCAATAAAAATTTCACTTTTTCAATCCAACCGAATTTTCCATTCAAGTATTTAAACCATTGATTCAAATCTGGAATGTTAATCCACATCGCAATCGGGTTATCATTTTCATAAATGAACCAAGAAATATTTTCGTCTAGAATAGGTTTCATGGTTTGAAACATCTTCAGCACTTTTTTAGCTTCTATTTGCTTTCCTTCACCATGATTTGCCCAAGCTTTGTTGTAAATTTCTGCAAAATCATGCGCAAATTTTTCCAATTGATTTTTTTTCCAATGAACTGCTTTCAAATTTGGATTTTTGGCATTCATTCTATGCCCATTCATAAAGACTTCTGAAACCTCATCGTAGACTTTTCTGCCGTAACACAATTGATTAAAATAAATCTGAAAACCATAATTTTCAAACAATTTCTGATAATACGGTGCATGAAAATTCATCCCATACAACGGTTCATGAAAACCCTCGATGAGCAATCCCCAAAATTTATCTCGCTCCCCGAAATTTATCGGCCCATCCATTGCTTCCATTCCGCGTTCCATCAACCAATTTTTACAGAAATCAAAGATGAAATTTGCCGTTTCTTGGTCATCGATACAATCAAAAAAACCAATTCCGCCAGTTTTTAACTTTTGTTCATATTTTGGATTGACAAAAACCGCAACTTTTCCTACTGTTTGATTTTCTGCATTTTTAAAAAGAAATCTTTCACACGTTCCATTTCTAAAAAATTTATTTTTTATGGGATTAAAAACTTCTTCAATGTCTTTATCTAAAGGGCGAATGTAATTTTTCTCGTTTCTAAACAAACGAGTTGGAAATTCTAAAAATTCTTTTTGCGTTTCTGGCGAATTAACGAGAATAGATTTCAGCATACATTAAAAAAATCCGATTGAATGAATCGGATTTAAATGTAGTAATTATTTTTTATTTGTTAATCTTTCACCAAAACTTTGTAGTCCCAAGGTTTCAAAGAAACAGTGTATTTTTCTTTTACTTGAATTTTTTCTTTACTAAAAAGCTCTGTATAATTTCCTTGGAAATATTTAGAATCTAGCGTCACCGTTAATTCTTCATTAGAGAAATTAAAAATTGGCAAAACAGCGTCATTATTTTTTTCACGATGGAAAGAGATTACTTTGTCCATTTTATCATTGGTAATTCTTACCATTTCACCACCGTATTTTCCGTTCCAGAGCGCTTGATTTTTGTGTTTCAAATGAAATAAAGTACTAAATAAGGCTGCATGAGGATGGTCTTTCCATTCGATTGGGTCTTTGTCAAAAAATTTCAAACTTCTGTCTAAACCAGCTTCTTGTCCGCTATACATAAGAGGCATTCCGTTTACCACACCACAAAAAACGATAGAAGTTTCTAATCCTTTCCCGAAATTTCTTTGTGGCGTTCCGTTCCAAGAATTCATATCATGATTGTCTGTAAAAACCATTCTGTAAGCATTTCTAGGAACCGAACCTACATCGTGAGCTAAATATTCTACCAACCCTCCAATTCCTTTATTTTGTGTAGTGGCATCTTTTAATTTGTCAAAAAGCGTCCAAGAGTAAGTCATGTCAAAAGATTTCTTGTACAAATCTCTACTTTCCCACTCCGCCAACATGAAAACTGGCTTTATTTGGTCTAATTCTTTTCTTGCATTTTCCCAAAAATCTACAGGAATAAAACCTGCTACATCTGCTCTATAACCATCAATATTAGCTTCTTTAACCCAAAATTTAAGAGATTCTGTCATGTATTGTCTAAATTCTGGATTTTCATAATCAAAATCGATAACATCATCCCAATCATACCAAGGTGTTGGCTGAAAATTTCCGTCTCTATTTTTAGTGTACCAATGAGGATGAGTAGTAGCCAGTTCATTGTCCCAAGCAGAATGATTACCAACCCAATCGATGATTACGTACATTCCCATTTCATGGATTTTTTTGACCAAATTTTTAAAATCTTGCATGCTTCCAAATTCTGGATTTACCCCACGAAAATCTTTTACAGAATAATAACTTCCTAAACCTCCTTTTTTGTTTTTTTCGCCAATAGGATGAATCGGCATGAGCCAAATAATATCTACACCCATGCTTTTCAGTCTAGGCAAATGTTTTTCAAAGGCTTTGAAAGTTCCTTCTGAAGTATATTGACGAAGGTTTACTTCATAAATCGTAGCATTTTTACTCCATTCTGGATGGGTAATTTCTACATATTCTTTAGGAAAATATTTTTGGTCAATTTTTTGAGAAAAAAAACTTTGAGAAAAAACAACAAGGAAAAAAACTAGAATTTTTGTTTTCATTTTTTAGTAATTTCCTCAAAGTTAAGAAATAAAAAAAACGCTACAAATGATTTTGTAGCGTTTCTGTGGAGTTGGAGGAAATTGAACTTATTTGTTTTAAATATATCAAATTAAACATAAACATTCTATTTATCAATATTTTACATATATTCGCATAAATAAATATATGTTATTTTTATATC
>CAZHCK010000114.1:0-6205 GCA_964530915.1 uncultured Cloacibacterium sp.
AAATCCTTCATGAGCATATTGGTCTAATGCTTTAGAAAAATCTTTTTTTACAATGAATTGATTATAATCTAAGAACTGAATTTCTATTACTTTTACATTTGATTGTGCAAAAGTAACGATGGACCAACTCAATAATAAGATGTAAATAATTTTTTTCATGATTTAGTCATTTACCGTGGTAATAGGTCTTACCAAATCTACATTTTCTTCTGCAATCCCGAAAACTCTATTGATGACTCCTTTTTGGTTTTTCTCAAATTTCTTATGAGTACCAGGAGCTGGAGTTCCACTTGCAACAGGAGCGATTACTTGAATGTTTTCGTTACGGAAATTACGCAACATATATGTCCAAGCTCCCATATTTTCTGGCTCTTCTTGCGCCCAAACAAATTCTTTTCTGTTAGAATATTTATCGAAAATACCTTGAATAATTTCCGGATTTAATGGATATAATTGTTCGATTCTTACCAAAGCAACTTTATCGTCATTTAATTCTTCTTTCTTCGCCAATAATTCATAGTATAATTTACCAGAACAGAAAACTAATTTTTCTACTTTTTCTGGTTGAGCTGTAGCATCATCAATTACTGGTTGGAAACTTCCGTTTGCTAATTCTTCAACGGTAGAAATTACTCTTGGGTGACGAAGTAATGATTTAGGCGTCATCACCACCAATGGTTTTCTGAATGGGAATTTTTGCTGACGTCTTAACAAGTGGTAATAATTCGCAGGTGTAGTACAATTCGCCACAATAATGTTTCCGTTTGCACATAAGTTCAGGAATCTTTCTAATCTTGCTGAAGAGTGTTCTGCGCCTTGTCCTTCGAAACCGTGAGGTAATAGCATTACCAAACCGTTTTGAATTTTCCATTTTTCTTCTGCTGCAACTAAATATTGGTCAATAATAATTTGAGCACCATTTACGAAATCTCCAAATTGCGCTTCCCAAATTGTTAAAGTATTAGGAGAAGCCATCGCATAACCATAGTCAAAACCTAAAACACCATATTCTGAAAGGTGAGAGTTGTAAATATCAAATTTGTTATCAGAAACTTGTTTTAATGGGACGTATTCTTCTTCATTATCTTCAGTTTTAACCACTGCGTGTCTGTGAGAGAAAGTACCTCTTTCTACGTCTTCACCAGAAATTCTAATGGTGTTGCCTTCGGTAAGAAGTGTTCCATACGCTAATAATTCACCCATTGCCCAATCTAGCGCATTATTTTCTACCATTTTTACTCTGGCTTCGAATAATCTAGAAATTTTATTGATGAATTTTTTATCTGCTGGTAATGTAGAAATTTTAACGGCTAATTCTCTTAGCTTTTCTACATCATAAGTAGTATTATAATTTTCTAAAACTTGCTGAAGTTTTCCTAGGGAAGCATAATCTTTCCAAGCCTCTTCCATGAAAATCGCCATGGTATTTCTTTCGATTTCCTTAGCTTCATCAAAGTTTTGGTCTAATAAATTTTTAAATTCTTTTTCCATTTCAGACATTACAGCATCTGAAACCACTCCTTCTTCTACGAGTTTTTTCTTGTAAATTTCTCTTGGATTAGGGTGTTTAGAAATAGTTTTATACAAACTAGGTTGGGTAAATCTTGGTTCATCTCCTTCGTTATGACCATATTTTCTATAACCTAATAAATCTATGTATACATCTTTACCAAACTGTGCTCTGTAATCTGCTGCAAATCTAATAGCATGAACTACTGCTTCTACATCGTCTGCATTTACATGCATTACTGGGGAATCAGTCACTTTAGCAATATCTGTACAGTAAATAGAAGAACGAGCATCTAAATAGTTAGTGGTAAAACCAACTTGGTTATTCACTACAATGTGAACTGTACCACCAGTTTTGTAACCTTCTAGCGTCATCATTTGTGCTACTTCGTACACAATTCCTTGTCCTGCGATTGCAGCATCACCATGGATAACAATTGGCAAAACTTTCTTAGCATTTCCTTGGTAAGTGTGGTCAATTTTAGCTCTAGAAATACCGCCAACCAAAGAAGCTACGGTTTCTAAGTGTGACGGGTTAGGAACTAAGTTAATCCTTACCTCTTCACCAGAAGCTGTAGTTATTTTTTTAGATGAACCCAAGTGATATTTTACGTCACCAGAGAATACATCTTCTTCAAATTCTTTTCCTTCGAATTCTGAGAAAATCTGCTTGTAAGATTTCTGGAAAATATTGGTTAAAACATTTAATCTACCTCTGTGAGCCATCCCAAGAATTACCTCATCTACTCCATGAAGAGAAGAACGAGAAATTAATTGGTCTAGCGCAGGAATTAATGATTCTCCACCTTCCAGAGAGAAACGTTTTTGACCTACGAATTTCGTGTGCAAGTAGTTTTCGAAAGCTACTGCTTGATTTAATTTATGTAAAATCTCTTTTTTCTCAGCTGCAGAAAGAGTTGGGTGATTTTCATTCACATTAATCCATTCTCTGATGAATTTTTTCTCTTCTACACTTTGAATGTGCATGTATTCTACCCCGATAGAATCACAATATCCTTTTTCTAGATGATTGATGATTTCTTGAAGTGTAGCTGCACCATTCATCCCAGCTTCCGTAGCAGAATTAAATTTGGTTTGTAAATCTGCTTGAGATAAACCAAAATTCTCTATCGATAAATCTGGAGAATACGTTCTACGTTCACGTACTGGATTGGTCTTGGTAAACAAGTGACCACGTCTTCTGTAATCATTAATTAAATTGATTACCTTGAATTCCTTTTCAATGTTTTCTGGAATATTCCCAGTAGCGACTACATTAGAAGCTAATTGGGTAATAGAAACCTCATCATCGCTATAATTTGCTAGTGCAAAATCAAAACCTTGGAAAAATGATTTCCACGAAGGTTCTATAGAATCTGGGTACTTTAAATATTGCTGATATAAATCTTCAATAAATTGAGAATGTGCTGCATTTAGAAATGAAAATCTGTCCATTTTCCGCCTTTTTCTTTGTTAGAAGTATAGTTTAGGCAAAATTACTAAAAAAAAGCGAATTGAGGAACTTAAAAAGATGGTAAAAAGGTATAGCTTACATAATAAAAATCTATGCAATCTAAAAAATCGTTAAATAAAATTAAAATTTGTTAAAAAGTAGTTAAAAATGGAATTTTTAAACTATCTGTAGACTGGCAAAGAAATTTTTATGGTCACTTCTTTTTTGGCATTCGGAGCTTCTATGAAAGTTTCTTGTAACTGACCATTTCTCATGCTGTCTTTTTGAGCTTTTTGCAAGAGTTGAGCAATCACTTTTATTCTATTTTCATATCTGCCTTTGTAATACATGTAATAGTTTTCCGAAGCATTCAAAGTACGGAAATTGAAATTATTATCAGAAAGTCCTTCTCTTTTTTTCACGGGAACTCCATAGAAATAAGAAACCTCTTTGTCTTTATAACTTCCTGGTTCTGTAATTAAAACAGGAACTCCAAATTCATCTTCCTTTTTACCTAAATCTTTGGTTACCAAACTGATGACTTTATTATGATTCAGTTCTATATTTTTGATTAAATCACCTTTTTTATTCACACTCGAAACATTGATTCCCAAAAGCAACTGGCCGTCTTGTTTTTCGACCATGAGTGTATCATAATTAATTTTAG
Organism: uncultured Cloacibacterium sp.; assembly: GCA_964530915.1. Taxonomy (GTDB): domain Bacteria; phylum Bacteroidota; class Bacteroidia; order Flavobacteriales; family Weeksellaceae; genus Cloacibacterium. The sequence goes on from CAZHCK010000114.1 coordinate 3,630, forward strand.
AAAGTAAAATTTCTTTGTCTACTTTTCCACTCAAGAGTTGAGATAGATTTACCATAGATTGTTCTATATTTCCCGCTACAAAATCTTCTGAAAGCAGATTAAGCGAACGTTTCAAGAATGGCAATCTAGGCGTGTGAACAAACCAAATTACTTTGGTTTTATTTCCTTGTGGTACAAATTTTACATTAATACTGTATGGATTAACGTTTTTCCCTTCGAACAATTGGTATTTAAGCGTAGAAAAAGGATTTTCATAACGAATAAAAAAATCTCCATAATCAGATTCATTTTTCTTATTCTGATAATTCAAAGAAGAACCTTGTCCTTCATAAGGTGTGTAATATGCGAAAGTATAATCTTCTTTTGAAAGAAAAAATTCATTCCATTGCGTGAAATTCTGCAAATTATTGAACTGAGGAAAAACCTTGTCAATAGGATAATTGATTTCTTTTTCAATGGTAAAACTTTTGCTTTCTTCTACAAAAAGCATAGAAACGGCATACACCGAAAACAAAAAGATACTTATATAAATTACAAATTTATACCAACGCATAATATAGGTTAAAAAATAATGAGTAATCAACAAATTATATCTTTTGCAGATTACTCATTAGATATAATTATAGATTAATGTTCGTGCTCGTCTTCTGCTTTGCAAAGACCTACAATCGTGTGAAACGTATCATGAAGTGCCATAAAATCATTTTTAAGGGCTTCATCTGATGCTCCAGACTTAATTTTTTTATTGAAAGCTTTCGTTTCTTTCACTAATTTTTTCAAAGATTTCTTAATGGCATCTTTATTTCCAAAATCTGCTGGAATTTCTGAGTTTTTGAAAGCAACTGCTTTGGTTTCCATTTCATCTATTCTGCTTTTAATCGGTGCAAAATTTCCTTCTTCGGCAGGGTGAAATGTTTGGCTCATAATTTTATGAAACTCGGTTTTTTCTTTCCATTCGTTGGTTTGCGCAGAAACAACTTGGCTCATAAAGAACACAGCCATTACGGTGAATAAAAATTTGATTTTTTTCATTTGTTTAATTTTTAGTTGAGCAAATTTAGAATTAAAAATCGGGCTTGCAAAAAAATTACAAGCCCGATTTCCTAAAAATAAAAAAACTCTATGGTATCACTGTTCCATCTTTTATGATGGCATCTTTTTTAACCACGATTATTCCGTCTTTTATAGAATGGGTTTTGAAATCTCCATCTGGTAAATGTTTGCTACCGATAATTCTTACGTTATTCCCAATATGACAATTTTTATCTAAAATAGCATTTTCTATATAACAGAATTTACCTACGCCAATATTTGGAATCCCTTTAGCATCATTTTCTGCCATGTCTTCAGGATTTTGATAGTAATCCGCTCCCATGATGTAAGAACGAATCACGGTACTTCCTTTTTCTATTCTGGTTCTGTTTCCAATGAGTGAATGCTCTATTTTATCTGCCATAATAATACATCCGTCCGCAAAAATGGCTTTATTCACGAAAGAACCATTGATTTTAGAAGGCGGTAACATTCTAGGTCTGGTATAAATTGGTGAATTGCTAAACATATTGAATTTTGGCAATTCATTGGTTAAATCCATGTTCGCTTCGAAGAAAGAACCGATGGTTCCAATATCTGTCCAATAACCTTCGTATTGGTAACTTAGCGTATTATATCCGTTATTGATTGCATTTGGAATGAGGTCTTTGCCAAAGTCATCTCCTTTGTCTTCCTCAAACATTTTTCTCAAAACTTTTTTATTGAACACATAAATTCCCATAGAAGCAAGGTAATCTCTACCTTGTTGCTTCATATCATCAGAAACCTCAGAAGTCCAATCTGGTAAAACGTCTGCAGATGGTTTTTCTATGAAAGAGGTGATTTGGTTTTCGTCATTGGCTTTTAAAATTCCAAAACCAGTAGCATCTTTACTGTTTACAGGAATGGTAGCAATGGTGATATCTCCGCCTTTTTCGATGTGAAAGTCTATCATTTCTCTGAAATCCATCTGGTACAATTGGTCACCAGAAAGAATGAGAATATAATCATAATCATATTTGTCTAAATGACGCATAGATTGTCTTACTGCATCTGCTGTTCCTTGATACCAATTTTCGTTATCTGTACTTTGTTCAGCTGCTAAAATATCCACAAAACCTTTGCTAAAAATATCAAAGTGATAGGTGTTTTTAATATGAGAATTAAGCGATGCCGAGTTAAACTGAGTAAGTACCATAATTCTATTAAAGCCAGAATTAAGGCAATTAGAAATAGGAATGTCTACTAATCTGTATTTCCCTGCAATGGGAACTGCGGGCTTGGAACGCTTATCTGTAAGTGGAAATAGCCTACTACCTCTACCTCCTCCTAAAACAATAGAAATAACACTTGGTTTCATATATTTTGTGGTTTTATTTTAATTTTGTTTATAAAGTACAATTCTTTTTTTATTGGTTTTCAATATCAGTTTTGAATTATCAATCTTTAAAACTTTAAAAACTGTACTATCTTTTTCATTTTCCTTCAAAACAAGAAAATCTTTCTTGAAATTATAATCACCTGAAATTATAATTCTAGTATCC
>CAZHCK010000115.1:0-6043 GCA_964530915.1 uncultured Cloacibacterium sp.
TCATAAAAGTTTACAAATTTTTTAATTTAAAATATTGATTTGTAGTACTTTAATATTTTTAAATTTTAAAAAAGTTTACAAAAACGAAAATTTATTTTAAAAATTAATATTGAGGATTTGATTTTTTGTCTAATTTTATTGTGTCAAAAAATTAATTATCTGCCATGGAGAAAATAACCAACCAACAAGCGTATGAAGAAACTTTACACTACTTCAAAGGAGACGATTTAGCAGCCAGAGTTTGGGTAACCAAATATGCACTGAAAGATTCTGATGGGAATATTTATGAAAAAACACCTGATGATATGCACCAAAGAATTGCTTCTGAGGTTGCGAGAATAGAAAAAAAATATCCCAATCCGCTTTCCGAAGCAGAAATTTTTGATCTAATAAAAGACTTTAAATATATCATTCCGCAAGGAAGTCCAATGACGGGAATTGGTAATAATTTCCAGATAGCTTCGCTTTCTAACTGTTTTGTAATCGGTAACGGAACCAATAGTGATTCTTACGGAAGTATTATGAAAATAGACGAAGAGCAAGTTCAACTCATGAAACGTAGAGGTGGAGTTGGTCATGATTTGTCTTACATTCGTCCAAAAGGTTCTGCGGTAAAGAATTCTGCGCTTACTTCTACAGGTTTAGCGCCGTTTATGGAGCGTTATTCTAATTCTACAAGAGAAGTAGCTCAAGATGGAAGAAGAGGCGCTTTAATGCTTTCTGTGTCTATTAACCATCCAGATTCTGAAGATTTTATCAATGCTAAATTAGAGCAAGGAAAAGTAACGGGAGCGAATATTTCTGTGAAAATAGATGATGAATTTATGAAAGCGGTAAAAACGAACAGCGAATATCAACAGAAATATCCTATTTACAGCAAGAATCCTAAATATACCAAGACAATTTTTGCAGATGAGATTTGGAAAAAAATCGTACATAACGCCTGGAAATCTGCTGAGCCAGGAATTTTATTCTGGGATACCATCATCAGAGAATCTATTCCAGATTGTTATGCAGATTTAGGTTTTGAAACTGTTTCTACCAATCCTTGTGGCGAAATTCCGCTTTGTCCGTACGATTCTTGTCGATTGATTGCCATTAACCTCTATTCTTATGTAGAAAATCCATTTACCAAAGAGGCAAAATTTAATTTTGATTTATTCAAAAAACATGCAGCTTATGCACAAAGAATGATGGATGACATTATCGATTTGGAAATGGAGAAAATTGATGCAATTTTAGCTAAAATTGAAAAAGACCCAGAAAACGAGGAAATAAAACATACTGAAAAACAACTTTGGGAAAAAATCCGCAAGAAAACACTTCAAGGAAGAAGAACAGGAGTAGGAATTACTGCGGAAGGTGATATGTTGGCGGCTTTAAATTTAAGATATGGAAGTAAGGAAGCCAATGAGTTTTCAGTAGAAGTTCATAAAACTTTGGCGCTTTCTGCGTATCGTTCTTCGGTAGAAATGGCGAAAGAAAGAGGTGCTTTTGAAGTTTTTGATGCAGAAAAAGAAAAAAATAATCCTTTCATTTTGAGATTAAAAGAAGCAGATGAAAATCTGTATCAAGATATGGTGAAATATGGCAGAAGAAATATCGCTTTATTAACCATTGCGCCAACTGGAAGTACCAGTTTGATGTCTCAGACTACTTCAGGAATTGAACCGGTATTTTTGCCTGTCTACAAGCGTAGGAGAAAGGTAAATCCTAATGATAAAGATGTAAGAGTAGATTTTGTAGATGAAGTGGGAGATTCTTGGGAAGAGTACATTGTTTTCCATCATCATTTTAAAACTTGGATGGAAGTGAATGGTTATGATATTTCTAAAAATTATTCGAACGAAGAAGTTCAAGATTTAATCGAGAAATCTCCTTATTACAAAGCTACTTCTAATGATATTGATTGGCTCAGCAAAGTAGAAATGCAAGGTGCCATTCAAAAATGGGTAGATCATTCTATTTCGGTGACTATCAACATTCCGAATGAAGCTACAGAAGAATTGGTGAATCAACTTTATATCAAAGCTTGGGAAGTGGGTTGCAAAGGCGTTACGGTTTACAGAGACGGTTCTAGAAGTGGAGTTTTGGTTTCTGCAGATGATAAAAAAGAAGAAAAAGATGAGGAAGAAAGTGCTTCATCTTTAGAAGCTTTCCCTACAAAAAGACCTCAGATTTTAGAAGCTGATGTGGTGAGATTCCAAAATAATAAAGAAAAATGGATTGCTTTTGTTGGCTTGGTTAATGGTAGACCTTATGAAATTTTTACAGGTTTGGCAGATGATGAAGAGGGAATTATGCTTCCACGTTGGGTAAATGAAGGTTTAATTATCAAAAATAGAGACGAAAACGGAGTTTCTAGATATGATTTCCAATTCAAGAATTTAAGAGGTTATAAAACCACTATTGAAGGACTTTCTCATAAGTTTAATCCAGAATTCTGGAATTATGCTAAATTAATTTCAGGAACTTTAAGACACGGAATGCCAATTGAAAACGTAGTAGAATTAATTAACAGATTAGAGCTTGATTCTGAATCTATCAATACTTGGAAAGCGGGAGTTGCAAGAGCTTTAAAACGCTATATTCCTGATGGAACTGAAGTTGACGGACACAAGTGTAGCAATTGTGGTTCAGACCAAGTGGTTTATCAAGAAGGTTGCTTGATTTGTAAAAATTGTGGAAATTCTAAATGTGGTTAAAACGTTGAGTGTTAGATGATAGATGCTGGAAGTTGTAAAATTTAATTTTAGCATTTTATTTGTCATTGACTCCGTCTAATCTTCGATTTCCGAAGGAATCTAAATAATTTTATTTAATTTTAAACAATGAGCCACAAATCTTTGTGGCTTTTTATTTTTATAATATCTTTGATAGTCTTTAAAAATTCAAAATTTATTTACCTCAATCCTAAAGGAAGTAAATTTTGAATTTTTAACTCGAAACAAAAAACTTTATGAATAAAAAATTAAAACTTTGGGACGCGACCATGCTCGTGATGGGTTCCATGATAGGAAGCGGAATTTTCATTGTTTCTGCGGATATGATGAGAAATCTGGGTTCTGGATATTGGCTCATCGTAGTGTGGATTATTACTGGAATTATGACGGTTGCAGCCGCTTTAAGCTATGGCGAACTTTCGGCAATGTTTCCAAAAGCAGGTGGACAATACACCTACATTACCGAAATTTTCGGGAAAAGACTCGGATTTTTGTACGGTTGGGGAATGTTTACCGTAATTCAAACAGGTACAATTGCAGCAGTTGCGGTAGCTTTTGGGAAATTTTCGGCGTATCTTTTTCCCGCGCTCAATGATGCTGCTCCGCTTTTCCAAAGTGGCGAATTTAAAATTACTTGGATTCAAATCCTTGGTATTGCGGTGATTTTGTTGCTCACTTACATCAATACTCGAGGTGTGGAAAGCGGAAAGCTCCTTCAAAATATTTTCACAGGTTCTAAAATTGTCGCACTTTTAGGTTTGATTTTTTTAGGTTTTATATTGGTTAAAGAATCTTTTTGGAGCGGAAATATGAGTTTTGGTTGGGATTCTTTCAATAATTTGGTCAAAGATGACAAAGGAAATTACCTGAAACTCGGTTGGGAATCTATTTCTGGGGCTACGCTTTTTGGTGGAATTGCTGCAGCAATGGTAGGTTCGGTTTTTAGTTCTGTAGCTTGGGAAAACGTGACTTTCGTTTCTGGCGAAATAGAAAATCCACAGAAAAATGTGGTAAAAGCGATGGTTTTAGGTACTATTTCTGTGATGGTGCTTTATTTGTTGGTGAATTTCGTTTATCTGAATGCTTTAGACCGAGATTCCATCGCATTTGCAGCGAATGATAGAGTAGCAGTTGCGGCTTCGGAAAAGATGTTTGGAAGTGTAGGAACGATTATTATGGCGGTTCTCGTGATGATTTCTACTTTTGGTTGTGTGAACGGAATTGTTTTGGCGGGAGCTAGAGTTTTTCAAACGATGGCAAAAGACGGACTTTTTTTAAAATCTGCTATCGAAAATAATAAAAATGGCGTTCCTGAAAAATCTCTTTGGATGCAGGGAATTTGGGCTTCACTTCTCGCTTTGAGCGGACAATATGGCGATTTATTAGATATGATTTCTTTTGTGATTGTGTTGTTTTACATGATTACCGTTTTTGGCGTGATTTATATGAGAATTAAACAACCGAATGCAGAAAGAAGCTACAAAACGTGGTTATATCCAGTTACACCTATCATTTATCTGTTGATAGGAACAGCATTTTGTGTACTTTTATTTATTTACAAACCGAATTATACTTGGCCAGGATTGCTGCTTATTTTAATTGGTTTGCCAGTGTATTACGTGATTAACAAAAGGAATTCTGAGAATTAAAGAATTAAAAAAAAATAATAAATAGAGTCGGATTAAAGTCCGACTTTTTTATTGGGAATTCATTTTGGTTTAGCTGAAATTTTAGCAAAATTTTCATGTGATAGTATACCTAAATCAACATAATTTTTTAGCTCATTAGTTGCTTGAAAAATTTTTCTTTTATGATCAATTTGAAAGTTACACTTTATTATTTTACCTGTATTTAGAGTAATAATTAATTCATTATTAATACCGTTTGAAAATCTATCAGAAAAAACAGATATTCCGCTTGAAATTAATTGTCCTTTAAAAGGACCAGTAATAATTTGAATAGACTTTATATCTTCTAAATTGTAACTATCATTATTGATTACAATTTTTGAAAAATCAAAAATAAGTTCTCCGTTTAATTTTCCCTTTAGTTCTTGTGGAAAAAAAGAATTTATTAATCCTAAAAATATTGCACTTACAGAAATGAATCCCAAAATTTGTGCTAAACTGTCGTTAATGAATTCAGCATTCTTTATTAAATAAAATTTAATTGCTAGAATCACAAAAGAAAGCAAAGCGATTCCAAATAAAATTCTTTTTCTTGTCCAAACAAATTTTTCTGATTCTGTGTAAATTTTAAACTTTGTCATTTATATATTACTGATATCTCTCAAATTTACACAATTCACTTAAATTTTCTCAAAAAAATTCCCGAAATTTGACTAAAATATCTTTCATGTCGCATTCTCACGATCACGGTCATAGTCACGTTCCAGCACTAGATTTAAACTCTAAAAAACTAAGAAACGCTTTTTACATTGGGATTTTCCTTAATTCTGCTTTTGTGATTATAGAAGCAGGAGTAGGTTGGTCTCAGAATTCATTGGCGTTGCTTTCAGATGCGGGGCACAATCTCAGTGATGTAGTGAGTTTGATTTTAGCACTAATTGCCTTTAAATTAATGTATTCAAAGGCTACACAATCTTATACTTACGGTTACAAAAAAGTGACAGTTTTGGTGGCTTTGCTTAATGCTTTAATCCTTTTTGCAGCAGTTGGCGGAATTATTTTTGAAGCGGTTTTTAGATTTTACAATCCTCAACCTTTGCAAGGAAAAGTAATGGCAATTGTTGCGTTTATTGGGATTATCATCAATGCGTTGACTGCTTATTTTTTCATGAAAGATAAAGACAAAGACCTCAATATTAAAGGTGCTTATTTACACATGGCTGCAGATGCTTTGGTGAGTTTGGGTGTTGTAATTGCAGGTGTGGTGATTATTTATACAGACTGGTTTTGGTTAGATGCAGTGATGAGTATTATAATTGCTTTAGTGATTCTCTACGGAACATGGAGTTTATTTACCCAAAGTCTTAAATTGGCTCTAGATGGAGTTCCAGAAGGAGTAGATTTTAATAAATTAAAAGAAGAAATTTTAGCAATTGAAGGAGTGAAAGATTTCAAACATCTTCATATTTGGGCTTTAAGTACTACAGAAAATGCATTGACTGCTCATCTTCAGGTTGAAAAATCACTTTCTCACAATGAAATAGAAAAGTTAAAAGATAAAGTGAAGCATGAATTAGAGCATTACAATGTACATCATACAACACTTGAAATTTACTTTAACGACAGGGAATTTAAGGAAGAAGAAATGCTTTAAAAGTTATCAATTATGAGTTTTGAGTTATGAGTTGAAGT
>CAZHCK010000116.1:0-6003 GCA_964530915.1 uncultured Cloacibacterium sp.
CCTTGTCCTAATCCTCTTGCAATTTCGGGGATTTTATTAGGTCCAAATAAAACGACGATTACCAAAGCAATCATCAGCATTTCTCCAAAACTTAGTTCCATTCTGCAAATTTAAATTATTAATTAATAATTATTTACTTTTTTCTGTGAAAAACGTAATAAACAAAATAAGCACTCACTGCCATCAATGTAAATCCTAAAAAAAACGGAGCTCCAGAAAACTGAAATGGAGGTTTCAATTCTAAGGTTAAAAGTTTAATTTTGGCATCTGGATGAGTGAAAAAATAGAAAATTTGAGTCATCAATAATGGTCCGATAATAGACGTAATACTGATGACACTTGTTAAAGCACCCTGTAAATCACCTTGTTCTTTAGGGGAAACTTTTGATGAAATAACGGATTGTAAAGCTGGCCCAGCAATTCCACCAAGACAATAAATGGCTAAAATTGCGTACATCATCCATTCTTTTTGAGCAAATGCAAAAAGCAACATTCCGGTACAGTAAAACATAATTCCGTACAAAATACTTCTTTCACTACCTAATTTAGGATGAACTTTTCTAATTAAAAAACCTTGAACAAATGCAGTAAAAGCTCCCATTACTCCAAGAGAAATCCCTACAGTTTTTTCGTCCCAAGAAAATTTGTACATCGTAAAGTATGCCCAATTAGTTTGTACTGCATGACTCGCCAAATAAACCAAAAACCAAGCAATGAAAAGTTTTAAAATTTCAGGATGTGTTCTTACTTTTAACAGAGAACCAACTGGATTGGCTCTTTTCCATTCAAAAGGTCTTCTGTGCTCTTTCCCTAAACTTTCTGGCAATATAAAATATCCGTAAGCAAAATTTACCAAACATAAAACAGCGGCTGCATAAAATGGAACTCTAGAACCGAATTGCCCTAATAATCCACCAATTACAGGACCTATGATAAATCCTAAACCAAAAGCTGCTCCTATCATTCCAAAATTTTTAGAACGATTGGTATCATCTGAAATATCTGCAATATAAGCAGAAGCGGTAGTGATACTTGCACCTGTAATTCCAGAAAAAATACGACCTACAAACAGCCAAAAAATAGTTGGCGCCCAAGCTTGAATAAAAAAGTTAATAGAAAATCCTAAAAGTGAAAATAAAATCACAGGTCTTCTCCCATATTTGTCACTTAAATTACCCAAAACTGGTGCAAAAAGAAACTGCATAAAAGCATATAAAAAACTCAGCCAACCACCATATTTAGAAGCTTCGCTTACATCTCCATTAATCAATTCTTCTATTAATTTAGGAACTACAGGAATTACAATTCCCCAACCTGTAATATCAATGATTAAGGTTATAAATATAAACCAAATTGCAGCTGTCTTATTCGAATTTTTCATACAGAAAGCGAAGATACATCTTTTTCGATTTTCTAGAAATTTTTTAACTTTTATATATCATTTTATCTCATAAAAAAAGCGCTCTTTCGAGCGCTTCTATTTATTTTTCTGTGGTTGTTCTTTCGTGTGGAGCTTCTTCTTTTCCTGTTTTTAAGAAATCGTATGCAATTGCTGATGCAATAAATACTGAAGAATAAGTTCCGAAGAAAATACCTAAGAATAATGCGAACATAAATCCTTTTAAGTTATCTCCTCCGAAGAAGAATATAGCCATAATTACTAATAATACAGTAATAGAGGTGTTGAAAGTTCTACCTAGTGTACTAGAAATAGAGTCATCAAACAATCCTGCTAGAGTAAGAGATTTTTTCTCTTTCAAGTATTCTCTAATTCTGTCGAATACAATTACGGTATCATTTATCGAGTAACCGAGTACTGTAAGAATCGCAGCGATAAAGTCTTGGTTAATCTCCATGTTGAATGGCATGATATTTTTAAAGAATGAGAATACCCCAAGAATAATAATCGCATCGTGAGCTAATGCTGCTACCGCACCTAATGAGAACTGCCATTTGTTAAATCTTAATAAGATATAAATGAAGATTCCTAATAATGATGCTAATACAGCATAAGTACCACCTGTTTTAATATCATCTGCTACTGTAGGTCCTACTTTAGAAGAAGAAACAATTCCTAATTCTGCACCATGAGCATCTTTGAAATCTGCTAATGTAGTATTTGGAGATAAGAAAGGTTTTAGACCTTCATATAGTTTTTTCTCGATATCTTGGTCTGCTTCTATTGATTCATCATCAATTTTATAGTCAGTTGTAATTTTTAATTGGTTTGCATTACCAAAAGTTTTAACATCTACCGCTTGAGATTCGCCATTTAAAACAAATACTTTAGCAAGAGATTCATGAGCTTTAGAAGCTTCTACATCTTTATCAAATCTCACTACATAACTTCTACCACCTTTGAAGTCTACCCCAGTTTTGAAACCATAGTTGAAAATTGAGAATAAACTCGCAACAGTAAGAATAGCAGAAATGATGTAAGAATATTTTCTTTTACCGATAAAATCAATCCAGATATTTCTGAACCAGTTTTTAGTAATCGGAGTCCAAACAGAAAGTCCTTTTCCTTTATTTAATCTATGGAAAATCATTACTCTAGATAACAATACAGAAGTAAAGAAAGTCATGATAAGACCAATACCTGTAGTTACCGCGAAACCTTTAATAGGACCTGTACCAAAGATAAATAATACTAATGCTGTTAGTAATGAAGTAAGGTGACCATCTACAATTGCATTTAATGCATGTTTGAAACCGTCTGTATATGCTTGTTTAATAGATTTACCAGCAAATAATTCTTCCTTAGTTCTTTCGTAAATGATTACGTTCGTGTCTACCGCAATTGCCATGGTTAATACAATACCTGCAATACCAGGAAGGGTAAGCGTAGCATTGATAGAGTCCATAATTCCGAAAAGGTAGAATAGGTTAAATATCATTGCTATAATTGCATAAACACCAGCACCACCGTAGTAGAAAATGATATATGCTACAATAATTAAGAATGCTATAAAGAATGACCAAAGTCCTGCAGAAATAGATTCTTGACCAAGAGAAGGCCCTACTACATCTGCCTGAACTACTTTTGCAGAAGCTGGCAATTTACCTGCGCTTAATACGTCTGTAAGGTCTTTAGCTTCTTCTTGAGTAAAACTTCCAGAAATCTGAGATCTACCAGAAGGAATTGGCTCATTTACATTTGGAGCAGTGTAAACAATATTATCTAAAGTTACTGCAACTGGTTTTCCTACGTTTTTCTCTGTAAGTGTTTTCCAGTCTCTAGTACCTTCAGTATCCATTTGCATGTCTACTACAATTCTACCAAGATTATCATAGTTAATTCTAGCAGTTTCTACAGCACCATCTACTGGAGCTTTTTGATTGATATTTCCTCTGATAGCATAAAGAACTAAATTATCTAGATCAGCAGCATCTGGCTTATAAGCCCACATGAATTTAGTAAATTTAAGGTTAGCAGGTCTCAGTTTTATTGCAATTTCGCTATTCAGAATTTTGTTCATTGCTGAAGTATCAGAAAGCTTGATATTACCTACACCAGCTTGTCTTAATGTATTCAGCTGAAGCATGTTGATTAAATTAGTGTTTTTAGCAACACCAAGAGAATCTGCTTTTGCTGGAACAATTTTAGAAAGTGTTTCTAGATAAGGAGCAACTTCGTTGATTTGTTGTACTTCCCAGAACTGCAATTTAGCAGAAGTAGAAAGCATTTTTTTCACTTTGTCTTTATCTTTAATCCCTGGCATTTCTACCGCAATTCTACCAGTACCTGGAACACGCTGTACGTTTGGTTGTACCGCTCCCATTTTATCAATTCTGGTTCTAATTACTTCGAATGCAGTTCCTACAGAAGCATCAATTTTATTTCTAATAATAGATTTTACTTGATCATCTGTAGTATTGAATTTAATTTGACCACTTAATTTTTGAGTTCCAAAAACTTCTGGACTAGCCAATTTAAGACCAGCTTTTTTCTCTTGATTAACTAAGTCAAACTGAGTGAAAAAATCTTCAATATAAGGTTTTGTAGACTGTTTCTGAACTTTGTCAGCTCTGTCTAGCGCTTCTATAACGATAGGGTTAGTAGAATAATTGGTTAAATCATTTACTAAATCTCTTTGGTTAATTTCTAATAGAACGTTAATACCACCTTTTAAGTCCAAACCAAGCTTCATTTCTTTCTGCTTAGCTTCAGGATAGTTCAGTTGAGTGAATCCTAAATGGATGGTATCTTTAGAAAGACGTGCAATTTCTTTATTATATTTTGCTTCGTCTTCACCAGCAATAGCTTTGGCTTCGTTTTCTATTTTACTTGCATACCAAGTTGGTAACAACTCGTTGATACAAATAAGCCCAAGAACAATCGCTACAATCGTAATAAGTCCTTTTCCTTGCATTGTTTATAGTTTACAACATTTAAAATTATAGTCGGCAAATATAATGATTATCAGTTGAAATAAAAATTTTGTTTACATGATTTTTGAAGATATTTCACAGAATTAAGGTAATAAAGCGACAAAGGAATCCCAAATTCACAAAAAATTTAAGAATTTGAAAACAAAAAAGACGCAATGATTTGCGTCTTTTCAATATATTTTAATGAATTTCACAGATTAAACCGTCATCGAAAACAATCTGGTTTCTGGCATTTTTCTCATCATTCTTAAGTCAAAAGCCATGGCAACATTTCTGGTAAAAACTCTACCTTTTTCGGTAATTTTTACGGTATTTTCTGAAATTTCCACCAAACCATCTTCTTGCATTTCTTGAAGTTTTTTCAATGCTTCTGATAATTCATCAAAAGAATTTTCGGATGTAAAAGTGGTTTCTAACTGGCACATTAAATTAAGAATATGTCTTCTTAATTTTAAATCTTCTTCATTCAAGATATGTCCTTTCACTACAGGAATAATTCCCTCTTCGACTCTTTTTTGATATTCTTCCACCGATTTTTCGTTTTGAGCAAAAGCATACCAAGAATCCGAAATCGCAGACATTCCTAAACCTACCATCAATTGAGTATTACTTGAAGTATACCCCATAAAATTTCGGTGTAATTTTTTATGAATTAAAGATTGGTACAAATCATCTTTTTCGAGTGAAAAATGGTCCATTCCTACTTCTATATAACCTAATTCTTCTAACAGTTTTTTACCATTTTCGTAGAGTTTACGTTTTTCTTCGCCACTTGGCAAATCATTTTCGTCAAAACCACGTTGACCAACGCCTTTTATCCACGGAACGTGAGCGTAAGAATAAAATGCCAGTCTGTCTGGTTTTAATTCCAAAGTCTTTCTGATGGTAAATTCCATAGCATCCCAAGTTTGGTGCGGCAATCCAAAAACCAAATCGTGAGAAACACTTTTATATCCAATTTCTCTAGCCCATTCTGTAACGTTTTTCACATTTTCGAAAGGCTGAATTCTATTGATGGCTTTTTGAACTTTTTGATCATAATCTTGTACCCCGAAACTACATCTTCTAAAGCCTAAATCATATAAAGTTTGCAAATGCACTTTGGTGGTATTATTCGGGTGACCTTCAAAAGAAAATTCAGGATTTTCGGCAATTTCTATGGTGTTGAAAATTCCTTCTAGTAAAATTCTCAAATTCTCTGGTGAAAAAAAGGTAGGAGTTCCACCGCCCAAATGCAATTCTTTAAGCTTTGGTTTTTCTTCAAAAAGATTAAGATAAAGATTCCACTCTTTTAAAACACTTTCTAAATATGGTGTCTCCACAGAATGCTGCTTGGTAATACGTTTATGACAAGCACAAAAAGTACACAATTGTTCACAAAAAGGAAGGTGAATATAAATAGAAATTCCTTCTTGAGCATTACTCTCGTTGAAAGACTGAATAACAGTTTTTTGCCATTGTTCAGAAGTAAAACCATCATTATCCCAGTAAGGAACGGTAGGATAAGAAGTATATCTAGGTCCCGGAATATTATATTTATTTATTAAAGAATTCATTTTTTGGAAATTTTAAATTCTAAATTTTAGATTTTAGAATTGCAAAAATAAGGTT
>CAZHCK010000117.1:0-5937 GCA_964530915.1 uncultured Cloacibacterium sp.
CTTTTTAAGAGCCAAGGAAAAAGTAAAAAGAAAAAAGTGTAGAATCTTAGAATTATTTCATAAAAAAAATCCTGAAATTTTAAAATTTCAGGTTTTTGAGGTACCTAGCGGATTCGAACCGCTGTAGATGGTGTTGCAGACCACTGCCTAGCCGCTCGGCCAAAGTACCATGTGTTTCGGAGTGCAAATATAGGGATTTTTCAGTTTTTTAAAAATTTTAGAAATAGATTTTTTAAAAATTTTCTTCAAATTCTACACTTACGCCTTTCATTTCGCCTTTCATTGGCGGTTTGGTTTTGGTAATTTTTACTTTAACCTTCTGAGCCTGAGAAAATTCGGATTTTATTTTTTTGATAATTCTTCCAGCTACATGTTCTAATAATTCTGAAGGAATTTTCATCTCTGCATGAATAATATCGTTAATCAAAGCATAATTAATGGTATCATTCAAGTCATCGGTCTCTGCAGCTTTGGTAATATCTGCTATAATTTCTGCATTGACAATGTAGTGCGTTCCCAGAATTTTCTCTTCTGGCAAAACACCGTGATATGCGAAGATTTTAATATCTTCTAAAAGGATTTTTGAGGTCATTTGAAAAGGTGCGAGTTACGAGCTACGAGTAAAAAATTCGCATATCGTATCTCATATCTATTTTTTATTTGATTGTTTTACTCAACTCCAGCATAGCTTCGATTGGTTTCAAAGCTTTTAAGCGAAGTTCTTCGTCCATAGTAATCTCTGGCAATTCATACTTCATACACAAATACAACTTCTCTAGTGTATTTCTCTTCATGAAGAAACATTCTGAACAGTTGCAACTTTCGTCAAAAACTAAAGCGGGAATCAATTCTTTATGAGGAGCGCGCTTTTTCATTTCGTGAAGAATTCCTTCTTCTGTAGCAATGATAAACTTCTGACAATCATCTTTTTCTACATAATTCAGCAAAGCTGAAGTAGAACCAACAAAATGTGCCAATTCTAATACTGGAGTTTCAGATTCTGGATGTGCAATCAATTTAGCATCAGGATTTTCTGCCAATTGTTTTGCTATTCTTTCCATAGAAAATACTTCGTGAACGATGCAGCTTCCGTTCCACAAAATCATATTTCTGCCCGTTTTTTTCTCTAAATATCTTCCCAAATTTTTATCTGGTGCGAAAATAATCGGCTTGTCTTTTGGCAATGCATTGATAATGGTTTCTGCATTTGAACTGGTGACAATGATATCAGATTCTGCCTTGGTTTCTGCATTACAATTGATATAAGTCGCCACCAAAGCTCCAGGATGCTGTTCACGCATTTTTCTAAGACCTTCTCCGCTGCAACCATCTGCAAGTGAACAACCTGCCAATGTATCTGGAAGAACTACTTTTTTAGTAGGATTAAGGATTTTTGCCGCTTCAGCCATAAAATGAACGCCACAAAACGCAATCATATCTGCATCTGTATCTTTTGCAGCTCTTGCTAATTGCAAAGAATCTCCTAAGTAATCTGCAATATCTTGAATTTCTCCTGGCTGATAATAATGCGCCAAAATCACGGCATTTTTTTCTTTTTTGAGCTTTAAAATCGCATCAATTAAATCTTGACCTTGCGGAATTTGAATATCTTTCAGGTCTAAAAATCCTTTCACAGGAAGGTTATTTTTTGCTATATCTAATGCTTGTTCCATTTGGTAATCGTATTTGGTGTTGGTTTTATTCTTCAATAAAATTTCTTACAATTCGCTCAATTTCTTTCTGAGCGGTTTCTAAATCATCATTAATGATAATTTGGTCAAATTCTTCAGCATAAGTCATTTCTTCTTTGGCTTTTGCTACTCTGGTTTTGATGGTTTCTAAATCATCTGTAGCTCTAGATATCAATCTTCGTTCCAATTCATCTATAGAAGGCGGTGCAATAAAAATAGAAAGGGCATTTTTACCGAAAATCTTCTTCAGATTTACGCCACCTTTTACATCTACATCGAAAATAACCACTTTTCCTTCTTGCCAAATTCTTTCCACTTCTGATTTTAGAGTTCCATAGAATTTATCTTGATAAACTTCTTCGTATTCTACAAAAGCATTTTCTGCAATCAGTTTTTTAAATTCTTCTACTGAAAGAAAAAAATAGTCTTTCCCATTAATTTCCTCACCTCTCAATGCTCTGGTTGTAGCAGAAATGGAAAATTGTAGTTCAGGAAAAACACCTAAACAATATTTTACCAAAGTGGTTTTTCCACTTCCTGAAGGTGCTGAAAATATAATTACTTTGTTCATTTTTAATAGTTATGAGTTTCGAGTTCCGAGCTTTAACTACGGAAAAATGAAACTGAAAATTATTTTGTTTAAAAATTTATATCAAATTCTTTTCTTATCTAATTTAAAATATCTACAAAAGATTTAAGCTCATCTATTTCTGGATAGGTCTTTATATAAGTTTCAGGATTAGAGTAATTAAATTCATTTACTTGATTTCCTGATTTGTATTTTACTAAATAGCCAGTTCCATCAAGGACTGAAATCACTTTACTTTGAACTAAAAAAGCTTTCTCATCTCCATCATAAATAACCTTATTTTTAGATTTTTTATACTGAAAAACTTCTTCTTTTGGGAGATATTTTATATTTCTTGCTTCAATATTAACAAAAATTTCCTCTAGAGATTTTTGAGATTTTAATAAACTTAATCTTAGCGGAATTTTTTCAAATTCATCTTTGCTGATTTCTTTTGGCAAAAACCATTGAATTAATTCTGATTTCCAATTATTATTTTCTTTGTAAATTCTAAAAACAAATCCACTGTTTGTAATTCCTCTGTCTTTATAAATCCTGATTTCAGTTTCTTTAAGTTCAGAAGGAATATTCGCAAGATTATCTACATTTTGTGCCTGTAAAAATATTGCAAAAAATAAAAATAATATTTTAAGTAAATATTTCATTTTTTGTGTCGTTCCTTCGGAACTTTTTACTTTTCTCTTGTATCTTTTAAATGTTTTTACAAAACATTTAGCGTTTGTTCTTTAATTTTTTCTAAATCGTCTTTCATCATCACTACCAATTTTTGGATTTCGTGGTGATTAGCTTTAGAACCTAATGTATTGATTTCTCTGCCGATTTCTTGAGAGATAAATCCTAATTTTTTCCCGTTGAAGGTTTCGTTTTGCATCACTTCAAGATAATATTTTAGATGCTGTGTCAAACGTACTTTTTCTTCGGAAATATCTAATTTTTCGGTATAATAAGCCAGTTCTTGATAAAATCTGGTCTCATCTACGTTTTCAAATTCCTTCAAAGTATTCTGATAACGTTCTTTTACCGCTATCATTCTATCGTCTTCGTAAGGAATGACTTTGAGAAGATTTTCTTCGATATTTTTAAGATTTTTAGCCAATTCTTCGTGTAAAATTGCACCTTCTGTCTTTCTGAAATCTACAAATTTTGCTAAAGCTTCTTTAATCAAATTTTCCAAAGATTTCCACTCCTCTTCATTTAATTCTGCAGGCTTTCCGTTAATTGCTTCAGGCATTCTGATGGCCATTTTCAGATATTCAAACTCTTCTGCATTGGGAGAAATCTCACGCAACTGATTCATGTATGCTTTTACAATGTCTTGGTTGATTTTTACATCATTGCAGTCATCGATGGTTTCGCAATTGATATAGCAATCTACTTTTCCTCTGAGAATAGTGTCATTTAACAATTTTCTTACTTCGAATTCTTTCTCTTTATAACGAAGCGGAATTCTTAGATTCAAGTCAAATGATTTACTGTTAAGGGATTTGAGTTCGATGCTAATTTTTTTTCCTTCAAAAATACCTTCGGCTCTTCCGAAGCCTGTCATTGATAAAATCATAATGTGTATATGTAAGCACAAAGATAAGAAAAGATGCTGAAAGTTAATTTTTTCTTAAAACTTAAAACCGATAAGACTTCTCATTGTTAATAAGTAGATAAATAGTCCCAAAAAATCCTTAAAAATTTCGTAAATTTGCCCCTTGATTAAATGACGAATTTCAGTCGTCAGAAAGAAAATTTATTGCATGAAAAGATGGTATCTCTACCCTTTTTCCTTGGTTTATCATTTTGTTACTGCCCTCAGAAATAGAATGTACGATTGGGGAATTTTTTCTTCTACGAAATTTAAAACTCCTATGATTTGCGTAGGAAATTTATCTGTAGGTGGCAGTGGAAAATCACCTATGGTAATGTATTTGGCAGATTATCTTGCTAAAAATTTTAGAACAGGCGTTCTATCTCGTGGTTACGGAAGAAAAACCAAAGGTTATGGTATTGTAAATTACGATAGTAATTTTAAAATGGTGGGTGATGAAGCTATGCAACTCTTCGAAAGATTTAAAAACAGATTTGTTATCGGCGTTTGTGAAGACCGCGTTTTTGGGGCAAAAAAAATCATCGAAGACATGGATTTAGATGTACTTCTATTAGATGACAGCTACCAACACCGCAGAATAAAACCAGGTTTTAATATTCTTTTGACGGATTACAATGACCCGTATTTTAAAGATTTTGTTTTGCCTGCTGGTAATCTTAGAGAGTCAAGACGTGGAGCAAAACGTGCTAACATTATTGTAGTAACCAAGTGTCCAGAAAATATTATCGAAGAAAAAAAACAATTCTATATTTCTAGAATTAAACCCAGATATTATCAAAAAGTGTTCTTCTCTACCATCAATTATGATGAAGAAATTTTTTGTTTTGACCCAAAATTGAAACTTCCAGATAACAACATGAGTTATTATGACATTCTCCTGATTACAGGAATTGCCAACCCAAAAACCTTTGTGGAAGAAGTAAAAAGATACAGTTCAAATGTAAAACACTTGCGATTCAAGGATCATCACAGTTTCACCACAGAAGATATTTCTCTCATCAAAAAAGAATATGAAAAACTAGGAGAATATAAGTTGATCTTAACCACAGAAAAAGATTATGTTCGCTTAAAAGGTTTCGATTATTTGAGAGAAAAATTATACTATTGGCCGATTAATGTAGAAATAGACCGCGCAGAAGAATTTAATCAAATCATTCAAGATTATGTTAGAAAAAATTAAACAAACCGCCGAATTCATCCAAAATATCATTCAAGAAACTCCTGATTTCGCAATCGTTTTGGGTTCTGGTTTAGGTAAATTACAAGAAGAAGTAGAGGCTATTCACACTTTAGAATATCACGAAATTCCTAATTTCCCGCAAACTACAGTGGTAGGTCATGGTGGAAAATTGATTTACGGAATTTTAGAAGGCAAAAAAGTATTGATGATGAGTGGTAGATTTCACTATTACGAAGGTCATTCTATGGAAACAGTAACTTTTCCTTTCAGAGTTTTTAAACTGTTGGGAATTAAGAATTTAATCGTTTCTAATGCTTCTGGTGGAGTAAATCCTAATTTCAGAGTTGCAGATATTATGATTATTGAAGACCATATCAATATGATGCCAGAACATCCGCTTCGTGGTAAAAACATTGATGAATTGGGGCCAAGATTCGTAGATATGAGCGAACCTTACAACCGAAAAATGATTGCAGTAGCAGAAGAAACCGCTAAAAATTTAGATATTAAAGTGCACAAAGGTTGTTATCTTGCACTTCAAGGTCCTACTTTCGAAACACCTGCGGAATACGGGATGGTAAGAGCAATTGGTGGAGATGCAGTAGGAATGAGTACCGTTCCAGAAGTGATTGTAGCGAAACACATGGGAATGGATTGTTTCGGAATTTCTATCATTACGGATGTTGGCGGACCAGAAATCGCTTTCACCGTTTCTCATGAAGAAGTTTTACAAGCGGCTAATAAAGCAATGCCAAATGTGATTAAAATTGTAAAAGGCTTGGTGAAAAATTATCAATAAATGAATTTTTGCTTCGCAGTGAATTTTTAAAATATTACGCTTCAATTTTTTTTTTGGAGCGTTTTTTTATGAAAATTCTAT
>CAZHCK010000118.1:0-5843 GCA_964530915.1 uncultured Cloacibacterium sp.
CTATTAAAATTGCTTACATAAATCCGAAAAAATATTACATTTTATCAACAATTTTTGAATTTTATTGACAATGGATTTTGAGAATGATAATTCCTTTCTCGGATGAATATTTTCTTCGAAATAAATCGGAATTTTTTATCTTTTTAAATTACAAAAAAGACAGTAGTAAATGCCAAATTCCCACGGTAAGGATAGATAGAGGAATTCCTACGGCAACCATCAAGTTACAAAATTTAGGTTCTAAATCATGAGCCGAAGCAATAATCGCCGCTGTAATCATAGGCGCCATCGCTGCTTCTAAAATACAAATGTCTATTACGTCTCCATTTTGGTGGAAAATATATTTGTAAATCACCAAAATAATGAGTGGCAAAAGAACGAGTTTGAAAAGTAAACCGATGAAAAGGTGAAATCCTTCTTTTTTTTCAATTTTTTTCCATTGCATTTGACTTCCTACAGAAACTAAAGCAAGTGGGACAGTAGTTGCACCTAGTTTCATTAAAACTTCGTCAAAATCTTTTGGAATTTCTATGGAGAAAATATTCAGAAATAAAGCAATTACAAATGCAATAAATGGCGGAAATTTTAAAATTTTAGAAAGATGTTTGAGCATAGAATCTTTGCTGCCAGAATAAAAATTAGCGACTAAAATTCCTACAGTAGAAAGCGCGACAAATCCGGGTTGGTCTACCAACATCACCGTTTTTAAACCTTCTTCTCCATACATCGCTTGTATTAAAGGAATGCCTACAAAAGAAGTGTTTCCGAAACCTGCGCACATAATTAAAGCACCAATTAAGGAAGATTTCCAACCGAAAATTTTTCCTAATCCTGCAAAAAATAAAATCGCCGCAAAAATTCCTATCCAAACCACTAAAACGGGATAAATCACCGAGCTGTTGAGTTCTATTTTTGAAATATAATACAGCGAAAATGCAGAAAGTGAAATGTTTATCACAAATGCATTCAATGAGGTGTGAAAATTCTCGGGAATTATTTTAGATTTTTTTAAAACAATTCCTATGATCAAACAGACAAAAAGTAAAATTAGGTTGCTCAATTTCTTTAGCTAGACGTATAAATAAATAGATAAAAAGTGACAGAAACTACCTGCTAAAACAAAAAAATGGAAAATAGCATGATTGAATTTTATTTTTTTAATGCTGTATAAAATAGCACCAATCGTATATGAAACTCCACCGAAAATCAAGTAAAATACTCCTTTTTCGTGTAGATGAGCAGTAAGATCTTGGAAATAAAAAACAATCAACCAGCCCATCAAAACATACATCGCTGTAGAAATAACTTTAAATCTTCCTGTGAAAAATAATTTGAGAATAATTCCTGTAAAAGCCATTACCCAAACCATCGAAAAAATAAGCCAACCAGTTTCTCCGTTTAAGCTTACTAGAGTAAAAGGCGTATAACTTCCTGCGATAAGAACATAAATAGCGGCATGATCGAAAACTTTGAGTTTAAATCTCTTTTGCGGTTCCTTTGAAGCGTGATATAGGGTAGAAGCGAGGTATAATAAAATTAAACTCACCCCAAAAATTGGGAAACTAATCATCATCCAGATATTGTCTTGTTGCACCGCTTTAATGATTAATAAAACCAATGCGATGATGCTCAAAAAAATCCCGAAAGCATGAGACCAAATGTTTAATTTTTCTTCGGTAGGTGAATAGAATTGTATGTTTGTTTTTTTATCCATTTAGAGAGATTTTAGGTAGGCGTTCCATGATTCTAATTTGTAGAGTTTTGCAGATTTTTCTACATTTTCAGCTTTATAAATTCCGCGTCCTACAATTACGAAATCTGTATGTAAATTTTTGAAAACATGTTCCGGTGTATTGTACTGTTGACCTTTGTCATCGCCTTTGGAACTGATATTTACTCCCGGTGTAAAAAGTAAAACATTGGCAGGAACTTTATTTTGAGCCACACAACCGATAATGTTAGGATGCGTTTCTACTATTTTTAAAGCTTCTGTTCTGTAATTTTGGTCAGTAAGTGCACCTTTTGAAGACATAGAAAGAATAGCAATTACCCCAGAATTCATGAAACAATCAATGCTTTGATAGCCTGCAATAACGTGAGAAGTAACCAAATCTGCCCAATGCGAAATTTTATACATTCCGCCTCTGTACTGCAATTCCTGAGTATTCCCGATGTCGCCAAATTTTCGGTCTTCCATCAAAAGGAAATTATGCTTCGTTGCTAAATCTTTAAGCGGAAGAATGGTCTTGTCACTATCAAAATCAGAAATAATGTCAATATGCGTTTTTAGGGCTACAATATGTGGACCTACTTGTTCTGCAAATTCTAGCAATTCTTTGGTAGTGGTTACATCTGCAGAAGCAATAAGGTTAGATTGTTTAGAAATGGCAATTTCTAATATTTTTTTGCCAACAGAATGTTCGCAATTTTCTAATTTTTGTTCGTAAGAAAGTCTTTTTTCTTCTTTGAATTCAATTTTATTTCCTGCGATAAATTCATTAATTCTTAAAACTTCTTCTTCCGTAAGATGGTCTACTTCTTTTAAAATTTCTACCACTTCAGAAATGCTGAAAAGCGTATGAACATGATAGCCTTTTTCTTGTAAAAGTTGCTTTCCTCCTTGTTCACGGTCTAGAACCACTACAATATCAGAAACTTTTAACCCTTCATTTTCTACTTCGGCGATGGTTTCTACCAAAGATTTTCCAGAAGTAATTACATCTTCTACGAGTAGACAGTTTTGTCCAGATTTATAAATGCCTTCAATGAGTTTTTTGGTTCCGTATTCTTTAGCTTCTTTTCTCTTGATAATCAATGGAATATAGCTTTCTAGAGACATGGCAGTTGCCATAGGTAATGCAGCATAAGGAACACCGCAAATCACATCGAAATTGTCTAAAGGAAGCATGTCTAAAAGATAATTGGCCAAATGTTTTAAGATTTTTGGCTCAGAAGCGAGTGGTCTTAAATCTACATAGAATGGGCTTTCGATGCCGGATTTCAATGTAAATCTGCCGAATTTTATAATCCCAAGTTTATAACATTCTAAGAAGAATTCTTTTTTACTTTCCATTTTACTTTTTTACTTTTTACAAAGGTAAGATTTTTATAAGTACGAAGCGTAAGGTTAAAAGTACAAAGTATGAGTTCTAGAGTAGGAGAATTGTAGAATGAGAGAGTGCTTAACTTTAAAATAAATAGATCAAACCAAATTATAGATTTTGTTAATGAAAAATTGACCTATTTTCGGGACTTTTTTGCTATTTTTGGGAAATTCAATTTTTAAAATAAAATAATATTTATATGAAAAAATTAGTTCAATGGGCTTTTGTAGCCATCGCTTTTTCTGCGGTTACTTCTTGTGTAGCGGTAGTGGGAAATACAGCACAACCTGTAGTAAATGTAGAATCTACAGATTATGGTAAACCTTCTGATGTTACTGCAAATGCAGGTGCTTTCAAAATAAAAACACTGAAACATAATTATGATGCTTTTTCAAAATATGTAGATGCTAAAACCATGTACATTCACTTTTCTAAGCATTATGTAGGTTATTTGAACAACTTAAATAAAGCGGTGGAAGGAAAACCACAAGCGAATATGACCATAGAAGAAGTGTTGAAAACGATTGATACCAGCAATGCTGCATTAAGAAATAATGCGGGAGGTTACTACAATCACAATTTGTATTTTGATTTGATGACTCCGAATTCAACAGGAAAACCAACAGGGAAATTAGCAGACGCTATCAATAGAGATTTTGGTAGTTTCGAAAATTTCAAAAAGCAGTTTTCTGATGCAGGAGCGAAACAATTTGGTTCTGGTTGGGCTTGGTTAGTAACAGATGCTTCAGGAAAATTGAAAGTAGGAAGTACCGCAAATCAGGATAATCCTTTAATGCCGGGAATGTCTATTTCTGGAGCTCCAGTTTTGGCAATGGACGTTTGGGAACACGCTTATTATTTAAAATATCAAAATAAAAGAGCAGATTATATAGAAGCTTTCTTTAATGTAATCGATTGGAACGTAGCTTCTGATTACTATGAAAAAGCAATGAAATAATAAAAAAAAGGCACTCAATTGAGTGTCTTTTTTATTGCTTTAAAATTATATATCTTTACAGAAATTCAAAAAAATCAGCATGAAAAAATCATTTTCTTTGTTCTTTATTCTTTGCTCATTATTCTTTTTTAGCCAAATTTCAGAGCAGAAACTAGACGAACTCATCCAAAAAAGCATCACTACTTTTGATGTTCCCGGAATGTCTGTTGGCGTGTTAAAAGACGGAAAAGTCATCTATTCTAAAGGTTTCGGAGTGCGTTCTCTTAACAATAAATTACCCATGACGCCAGAAACTTTGGTGGGAATTGCTTCTAATTCTAAAGGTTTTACTTGCACTGCTTTAGCAATTTTAGCAGACGAAGGAAAACTGAATTGGGATGATAAAGTGACCAAATTTTTACCAGATTTCAAAATGTATGACGATTATGTGACACAAGAACTTACCATCAAAGATTTGGTGACACATAGAGCTGGTTTAGGTCTTGGACAAGGAGATTTAATGTTTTTTCCAGAAGGTGGAATCATGACTACAGAACAGTTATTGCACAATGTTCGTTATTTGAAACCAGTGCATTCTTTCAGAAATACGATGGATTATAATAACGTGATGTTTATTGTAGCAGGAGAAGTTATTCATAAAATTTCTGGCAAAACTTGGGCAGAATTCATCGAAGAAAGAATTATGAAACCGGTAGGAATGACAGCAAGTTTCGGTTCTTATAACCGTGCAAAATCTGTAGAAAATAAAATTGATGCACATGCTCCAGTCAATGGAAAAGCGGTTGCGGTTCCTCACGATTGGAACGAAACTGCCAATGCTGCTGGTGGAATTTTGAGCAATATCACAGACATGACAACTTGGGCAAATTTCTTAATGAACGGTTTCGTGACCAAAGATGGAGTACGTTTGGTTTCTGAAAAAAATGCGAATCTTCTTTGGCAAATTCAACAACCAATTTCTATGGCTGCCAAAAATCCTTATGATACTAAATTTTACGGTTACGGTTTAGGTTGGTTTATTTCTGATGTAAAAGGTCATCGTCAGATTCAACATACAGGTGGTTTAATCGGTACAGTTACGCAATTTACCTTAATTCCTGATTTGAATTTAGGAATTGTAGTGCTCACGAATCAACAACAAGGTGTGGCGTTTAACACGATTACCAATACCGTGAAAGATGCTTATTTAGGAATTGAAGACAGAAATTGGCTAAAAACTTATGCTGAAAGATATGCAAAAGGCAATGCTCAATATGACAAAGAAAAAGCCGAAACGTATGCTAAAGTATTTGCTTACCAAAAAGACAGAAGCGCAAAACTAGCTCCTGAACAATTTGTAGGAACTTATAGAGATGCTTGGTTTGGTGATGTGGTAATTTCTAAAGAAAAGAAAGGTTTTAGAATTATTTGTAAATCTTCAGAACGATTAAAAGGCGAAGTTTTGCCCTATTCTAAAGATACTTTCGTTATCAAATGGGATGATAGAAGTTATGACGCAGATGCATTCTTCACGCTTACTTTTGATGAAAACGTAAAAGCAGTTTCTGCCAAAATGAAACCGATTTCAGATGTTACGGATTTCTCTTTTGACTTTGGAGATTTGGATTTGAAAAAAGTAGATTAGTTTTAAACCACAAAAGGCACAAAAGATTTTCTTTGTGTTTAAGAAATACAAAAGAGCAACAAGTAAAAATCTTTTTGCTCTTTTTTTTGCATTTGAATTGCTTATTTTTAAACTTTTCTTTTGTTTCTTTTGACTTCGTCGAATCTTCGATTTGCGG
>CAZHCK010000119.1:0-5746 GCA_964530915.1 uncultured Cloacibacterium sp.
AACTAAAATAGGATTTATTAAATAACCTGTATAGTTATTTTAGGACGACACAAATAGTATGTTATAGCATAGTTGTAGTATAGTTAAGGTATAGCAAAGGTACTGATGAAGAATGTAAATCTTATATCTTCTTCATTTTAAATGAAGGGGAGATTTTATTGTCAAATCACTAAGAAATACAGAAAAACAAAGATTAAACTTTGCTTTTGTAAGGGTTTTAGGCATTTATTTCCTAAAAAAAACTATTTTTACTCGATTAAAAATTATGAAAAAATGAAATTGACAAGAATTTTTGTTCCAATAGTAGCCTCAGTGTTATTGTATAGTTGTGCTTCTAATAATCTGTCCTACGAAGGAAAAGCCTTTAAAAGCGCTTATGAATCCATCAAAGCAGATGAACTGAAGAAAAACCTAATGGTCATTGCTTCAGACGAGATGGAAGGTAGACAAACCGGCTCTGAAGGTCAAAAAAAAGCAGGCGTTTACATGATAGATTACTATAAAAACATTGGTGTTTCTTATCCAAAAACTTTGGGGAGTTATTATCAAAAAGTACCTAAGGAAGCACTAAAAAGCAGAAGGGGAGAGCTTCCTGACTCAGAAAATATATTGGCATTTATAGAAGGAACAGAAAGACCTGAGGAAATTATTGTGATTTCTGCACATTATGACCACGTTGGGACCAATAATGGTGTAATTTACAATGGTGCAGATGACGACGGAAGTGGAACAGTAGCCGTAATGGAAATTGCAGAAGCTTTTCAACAAGCCAAAAAATCTGGAAAAGGCCCGAAACGTTCAATTCTTTTTTTACACGTTACTGGTGAAGAACACGGTTTATTGGGTTCTAAATATTATTCAGATAATCCAGTATTTGATTTAAAAAACACGGTGGTAAACCTCAATATCGATATGATTGGTAGAAGTGATAAAGAAAACTTAGGTAAGAATTATGTCTACGTCATTGGTTCTGATATGCTTTCTACTGAGCTTAAAAAAATAAATGTGGCAGCCAATAAAGCCACCCAAAATCTAGAACTCAACTATAAATATGATGATCCGAATGACCCGATGAGATTATACTACAGAAGTGACCATTATAATTTTGCAAAACATGGCATTCCTGTGGCGTTTTTCTTTGACGGAATTCACGAAGATTATCATCAACCAACAGATGATCCTGAGAAAATAGATTATACATTACTTCAAAAAAGAGCACAATTGGTTTTTGCTACCGCTTGGGAATTAGCCAATCGCAAAGAAAGAATTGTAGTAGATAAAAAGTAGTTATAGAATTGTAGAGCGATAGAATTGTAGAGCTAATTTTTTTTAAGAATTTTTATTTTCTATAATTCCCCAATTCTACCATTCTCTCATTCTCCCACTCAAAAAGTAGCCTCAACAGGAATCGAACCTGTATCTAAAGTTTAGGAAACTTCTATTCTATCCATTGAACTATGAGGCCAAAATTTATGAATCTAAAAATAAGAAAATATATTCAATAAAAACATTGATTTTTATCAATAGGAGCGGTGTCACGCTGAGCGAAGTCGAAGAGTAGTCCACTTTTTTTAATTTCAAATTTATTGGGCTTTAGCCAAAATTTAAAGAATACAAAAATGAAAGAACCCACTCTTTAGAAGCAGGTTCAGTAGATAAAGACATCTCATTTTTTTAGTTAAAAGCCAAAAGAAAAGGGAAGCCGACGATGCTTCCCTTAAATTTTTATCTCAAATTTAATGATGATTTCTAGTGAATTGGATACAGAAAAATGCATAACTTTTATTTTTCTGAATTAAAATTACAAATTATTCTAAATCACTATATTAACGGAATGTTAATATTCACATGTTCTGCACAATTTTTTTGTTTATAAATATTGCAGAGCAAATTCTAATGCTCTTTTTTCGGTATAAAAAGCATTCTTTTCTTCCATAAATCCTACATGTCCACCAAAATCTGGAATCTCTAAATGTAAAAAAGAATTGGCTAATGCTTCTTCTTTAGGAAAGCAACTTTCAGAAAGAAAACTGTCATTTTTAGCATTGATAAGTAGTGTCGGAATTTTAATATTCTTTAAAAACTGTTTAGAACTGCATTTTTCGTAATAGTCAAAAGCGTCTTTAAAACCGTTAATTTTAGAAGTATAAACATCATCAAATTCCTTTAAATCTTTAATATTTTGAATTTCTGATTCAGATAAAAATTCTGGAAATCTTTTGCACTTGAGTAGGGTTTTCTTTTTTAAGGTTTTCAGAAAATTGTTTGCATACAAACGATTTCTTCTTGAGGTTAATTTGAGCATAGAACCTTTTAAATCTATAGGAGTAGAGATTGCAATGACTGCTTTTATTTTGTCAGAAATTTCTCTTTTTTCACCAGTGTATTTCAAACACAAATTTCCACCAAGGCTAAATCCGTTTAGAATGATTTTTTCATAGTTTTTAGAAAGCACCTTTTCTATCACTTCTTGCACATCATCGGTTCTTCCAGAATGGTAGGAATAATGAACTCTATTGCTTTCTCCAGAGCAATCCCTGTGGTTTACAGCGCAACAATCAAAGCCGTTTTCATTGAATATTTTAGCTGCTCCCAACATATAATGTCTCTGTGCGCTACCTTCTAAACCATGAAATAAAATAATACAACGGTCTGTTTTTTCTTTGGCAAAACTCCAGTCTAAATCTAAAAAATCACCATCAGAAAGTTCTAGTCTTTCTCTTTGTTGAGTTATTCCATCAACTTTTCTAAACAAAGCACTATAAATCGTAGAAAAATCTCCATTTCTGAAGATTTTTTTAGGTTGATATTCGGAATGGAGAATAGGCATTTTATTACAATTTTTCAGCAACAAACTTAGCTGTTCTAGAGAATTTATCTTTTGCCAAATCTTCTGGAGTTCCTGCAAAAACTACTTCGCCGCCGTGTTTTCCAGCATCTGGACCAATGTCTATAATGTAATCTGCAGATTTGATAATATCTGGCTGATGTTCAATCACAATCACAGAATGCCCTAAACCAATTAAAGCTTGAAGTGATTTCAAAAGTTTATTAATATCATGAAAATGCAATCCTGTACTTGGTTCGTCGAAAACAAAAAGCGTTTTTTCTGTTGTTGCTCCTTTTACCAAAAACGAAGCCAGTTTTACTCTTTGAGCTTCACCACCAGAAAGCGTAGAAGAACTTTGCCCTAATTGCAAATACCCCAAACCTACATCTTGAAGTGGTTTTAGTTTGGTCACAATTTTTTCTTCGTGATTTTCAGAGAAAAATTCAAGTGCTTCATCTACAGTCATGTGTAAAATATCCGAAATATTTTTTTCATCATATTTTACTTCTAAAATTTCATCTTTAAAACGGGTTCCGTGACAATGTTCGCATTCTAACTCAATATCTGCCATAAACTGCATAGAAACCGTAATTACACCTTCTCCTTTGCATTCATCACATCTTCCACCATCTACGTTGAAAGAAAAATGTTTTGGTTTCAGCCCTTGAACTTTTGCAGATTTTTGTTTCGCAAAAAGGTCTCTGATGTCATCATAAGCTTTCAAATAAGTGACAGGATTAGAACGAGACGATTTTCCGATAGGATTTTGGTCAATCAATTCTATATTTTGAATCACTTTTTTAGGAAATTCCACCGAATCGTAATCGGCTTTTTTACCGCCCATTCCTAATTCTATCTGAATGGCATTCGTCAGAATTTCTTTCATTAAAGTAGATTTTCCACTTCCCGAAACGCCCGAAATTACGGTAAGAACTTCCAACGGAACATCTACATCTATATTTTTAAGATTATTTTGTCTTGCTCCTTTTATTTTGATGAATTCTTTCGGTTTTCTTCTGGTTTTAGGAACTTCTATTTCTAATCTTCCCGTTAAATATTTTGAGGTTAAAGTATCTGCATCTTTCAATTCCTTGAAATTTCCAGCAAAAACCAATTCGCCACCCAAAAATCCAGCTTCTGGACCGATGTCTATGATATAATCCGCTGCTTTCATCACGTCTTCATCATGTTCTACCACAATGACTGTATTTCCTAAATCACGAAGATTTTTTAAAACTTCAATCAAATTTTCAGTATCTCTAGAGTGTAAACCAATACTTGGTTCATCTAAAATATAAATACTTCCCACCAAAGAACTTCCGAGTGAAGTTGCCAAGTTAATTCTCTGTGATTCACCACCAGAAAGCGTGTTAGAAGTTCTGTTTAAAGTCAAATATCCTAAACCAACTTTATTCAAAAATTCTAAACGAGAAACAATTTCATAGGTTAATCTTTTGGCAATTTCTGCATCGTGTTGGTTCAGTTTCAAGTTTTTCATCAATGGTAACAATTCGTCCAAAGGAATTTCTACCAAAGATTGAATGTCATGACCATCAATTTTTACATATTCTGTTTCCGGACGAAGACGTTTTCCTTCACAAGTTGGGCAAAGTGTTTTTCCACGGTATCTGGAAAGCATGACTCTGTACTGAATTTTGTACAAATTTTCTTCCAGCATTTTGAAAAAATTGTCAATGCTCGGGAAGTTTTTGGTTTTATCACCTCTCCAAAGATAATTTTTCTGCTCTTTTGTAAGTTGATAATACGGTTTATGAATAGGGAAATCTTTTGCTTTTTTGATGAAATCTCTTTTCCATTCGCTCATGGTTTCACCTCGCCAAGAAGCAACTGCATCTTCATAAACCGATAAGTTTTTATTCGGAATTACTAAATCTTCATCGATACCGATGACTTTTCCGTAACCTTCACATTCTGGACAAGCGCCATAAGGATTGTTAAAACTGAAAAAATGAACATTGGGCTCGTTAAATGTAATGCCATCCAGTTCAAATTTATTAGAAAATTCTTTTATGTTTTCGGTTTCAACTTCTTTCAAAGAGCAAGTTCCATGACCTTCATAAAACGCCATTTGAACAGAATCTGCCAATCTTTGAAGGAAATGTTCGTCATTATCATAAGAAAATCTATCGATTACAAGATTAATTTCCATCGATTCTTCTGGAACGAAACCAAAACTTTCTAAATCTTCAATATTGGCAAGGTTTCCATTGATTTCTAATCTTGTAAAACCTGCAACTTTTAATGTTTTGAGTTGTTCTTTGAATTTTTTGACTTCAAAAAGAAGCGGCGCTCTTAGAAGAAAAGTTTTCCCTTTATTTTTAGCGATATAATCTATCACATCTGTTACAGAATCTTTTTTCACTTCGTCTCCAGAAATAGGAGAGTAGGTTCTGCCAACTCTGGCAAAAAGAAGTTTCAGATAATCATAAATTTCGGTAGATGTTCCAACTGTAGAACGCGGATTACTAGAAATAACCTTCTGTTGAATCGCAATAGAAGGCGCTAAACCTTTGATGTCGTCAATTTTTGGTTTTTCTAATTTGCCAAGAAACTGACGAGCATAAGAACTCAAAGATTCTACATAACGTCTCTGTCCTTCCGCATAAATAGTGTCAAAAGCAAGTGAAGATTTTCCGCTTCCTGAAACACCAGTAATCACGATGAGTTTGTTTTTCGGAATCAGTACATCTATGTGTTTCAGGTTGTTTAGATGTGCGTTTTTTACGAAAATATGCTTTTTGATGTCGATTTCTTGAGTTGTAGTCATAATGAATTGAAGAAGAGCAAAATTACGTAAAAATTACCGAATTTTGAAAGGAGAATTAAGGATAAAACTTGTAAACTTTAACATGAAATAATTTGAAAATTCAAAAAAAAATGCAATATTTGTAGTTC
>CAZHCK010000120.1:0-5688 GCA_964530915.1 uncultured Cloacibacterium sp.
ACCCATTTCTTATAATGGTTATTTGATGAAAAATGAAATTTCTAAGAAATAGTTTAGAGTTTTTTATTCAATAGACTTTCTACAAAAATTTTAGCTTCAGAACTTGGATTAGATTTCAATTCTGAAGCATTTTTTTTATGACTTTCGAACTGATTTTCAAGTTCATGGGTAGATTTAGTTGCGCTTAGAATATATTGATGAACCCAATATTCAAATCGTTTTTCGGCTTGAATTTTTCTTACTTCTTCTAGCCTTCCAGTTTTTATTTTTAAGGAAATGAAATCATTTATCTTATGATACACTTCGTCTAAACCTTCATTATGAAGAGCGGAACCTAACAAAACAGGAACCTTCCAATCTTTTTCTTTCGGGTGCTGAAACTGCAATGCATGAATCAATTCTGAACGGTGCATTCTAGCCTCTTTTAGATTTTCTTCATGTACTTTATTGATGAAAATAACATCTACCATTTCCATCAAACCTCTTTTAATGCCTTGCAATTCATCACCAGTTCCAACAACTTTTAGCAACAAAATCACATCCGAAATATCTGCAACCAAAACTTCTGATTGACCAACTCCTACCGTTTCTATCAAAATGTAATCATAACCGGCAGCTTCGCAAATAAGCATAGTTTCAAAAGTAGTATTGGCAACTCCGCCTAGAAATCCAGAACTTGGACTAGGGCGAATAAATGCGTTTTCGTCTTTTGCCAATTCTTCCATTCTGGTTTTATCTCCTAGAATAGAACCTTTATTCACCGAAGAACTTGGGTCAATGGCTAAAACCGCCACTTTTTTGCCTTGAGAAATCGCAAATTTTCCAAAACTTTCAATAAATGTAGATTTCCCAGCACCAGGAACTCCTGTAATTCCTATTCTTACAGATTTTCCGGCATAAGGCAGGATTTTTTTAAGCAGTTCTTCAGCCAAAACTCTATGCTCTGGCTTTTTACTTTCGATTAAAGTAATGGCTTTCCCAAGAATTCTTTTGTCTTGGGCTAATATTCCTTGTAAAAGTTCTTCAGTAGAAAAATTCATCTTAACAAAATTAAGAAAGTATTTCAAACTATTTTCTAAAAATTTAAAATTGCTCTAAAAGAAAATCAAAATAGAATTTCTGCACTTTTTTTCTGGTAGAATTTTAGAAAAATGCCATAACGAAAAAGGCTTCAGGAACCTGAAGCTTTAATGAAAAAAAATTTGATTTGATATGAAGAACTTTTACTCTGTCTCTGTAATTTCATTCAAATGACTTCTGCCATACTTTATGTCTTCTAGACCTCTCAGTATTACTCTTTTTTGTTCGTCACTTAAATCTTCGTCTTTGTGAAATTTATATACCAAGTATTCTATATACTCCAATAATTCCTCTGCTAAATAATCTGGCAAATCTTTTATCAGATTATTAATTTTTTGTAATGTGGTTAATTCCATTTCAATTGGGTTTTTAGGCTTTTTTTGGTGGTATAAAGGTACGCCAATCCACTTAAAACACCTCATAAAGTGATATGAATGATTTCAGTGATTTTTGTTAGGTTTTTAAATAAAAAAAAGAAGCAATATTGCTTCTTAAAATTTAATTAACTTATCCATGAATCTCTTCGACCAATTAAAATCCATTTCCCATTTACTTTTTTATAAATTCCCATAAAACCTCCTCCCCAAAGTGGACCACAAGATGCTGAAACTGTTACGATGCAAGTGTTTTTTTCTTTATTAAAAAACGGAACAGAAAAAGTTTTGATACATGTGTTTGGATATTTATGACTAAACTCTTTCCAGAAATTTTGTCCAGTTTTCAAATAGAAAGATTCTAATTCTTTAGAAGTTATGTATTTTACTTTTTGAATTATTCTAGACTTCTCAAATTTAAAATCTTGTAATCCTTCTGCTTGTGTTTTATAAAATAAAGAATCTGTTTCTAAGAAATCCTTATCATAATTTATCATCATAGATAATCCTGGAGGTAGTTCTTCAAAATTGTTTCCAATTTGTTTGTTTTCTGGAAAAGAAACATTTTTTATTTGGATATTATAAACATAATTTTTTTCATCACTCTTATCTCTCATCATTATATCTTCGGTAATTAACTGATTTAAAACTTCATATTTTAAATCAATTGTTTCGTCTTTTTCTTTGCAGGAGAAAAGAAATAAAAACATTATCAAAATCAAATATTTCATTAGTTTATAGAATTAATGATGAATGAAACTTTTATTTTTCTTACCAAAAAAACGGGCAGAAACCCGTTTTTTTGGTAAATCTAATTAAACTTTTTATCCTAAATATTTCTCTAAAATTTCTACAGCTGATTTCGGTAAATTAGTTCCAGGTCCGAAGATAAAATCAGCGCCATTTGCATACAAGAAATCGTAATCTTGCTGTGGAATTACACCACCTACTACAATCGTAATATCATCTGCACCTAGTTTTTTCAGTTCTTCTACCACTTGCGGAACCAAGGTTTTATGACCTGCTGCTAAAGAAGAAACTCCCAATATATGAATATCATTTTCTACGGCTTGTTTTGCCACTTCTTCTGGCGTTTGGAAAAGCGGAGCCACATCTACATCAAATCCCATATCTGCAAAGGCAGTTGCTACTACTTTTGCACCTCTGTCATGACCGTCTTGTCCCATTTTGGCAACCATAATTCTCGGTCTACGACCTTCTTGGTCTTCAAATTTTTGAGTAAGCGCCACCGCTTTTTCAAAATATTCATTTTTATTAGCATTCATAGCATATACACCTGAAATGGTTTTGATATTGGCTTTATATCTTCCGAAATTACTTTCTAAAGCATCTGAAATTTCACCAAGAGTTACTCTTCTTCTCGCAGCCTCTATACTTAGCGCCAAAAGATTTTTATCTCTATTTTTAGCCGCTTCACGAATTTCTGTTAAAATTTCTTCTACTTTAGCATTGTCTCGTTCTGCTTTTATTTTTTCTAATCTTTCGATTTGTTTTCTTCGAACTTCCGTATTGTCTATGTCTAGAATTTCAAATTCCGGTTGTTTTTGATTGGTTTTAAAAGAATTTACACCGATGATAAATTCTTCACCACTATCAATTTTAGCTTGTTTTCTGGCAGCCGCTTCTTCTATTCTCATTTTCGGAATTCCCGCTTCTATTGCCTTGGTCATTCCGCCCTCCTGTTCTACTTCGTCGATATATTTCTGAGCTTCCACAATCATCTGTTGAGTCAATGCTTCTACCAAATGACTTCCACCCATCGGATCTACTACATCACATATTCCTGATTCTTGCTGAAGAATAATTTGTGTATTTCTCGCAATTTTTGCAGAATAATCAGTTGGTAAAGCAATCGCTTCATCTAAGGCATTCGTGTGAAGAGATTGTGTTCCTCCTAAAGCGGAAGAAAGCGCTTCAATTGCCGTTCTGGTAATATTATTGAAAGGCTCTTGCTCCGTCAAAGACCAGCCAGAAGTTTGCGAGTGCGTTCTTAACGCTAAAGATTTTTGATTTTGAGGATTAAATTGTGTCAAAAGATTTGCCCAAATATAACGAGCGGCTCTCATTTTGGCAATTTCCATGAAATGATTCATTCCGATTGCCCAGAAAAATGACAATCTCGGCGCGAAATCATCAACATTCATTCCCGCTTTAATTCCTGTTCTCACATATTCCAAACCATCAGCAAGTGTATAAGCCATTTCCAAAACTGGAGTTGCTCCTGCTTCTTGCATGTGATAACCTGAGATAGAAATCGAATTAAATTTCGGGATATTTTGAGAAGTATATTCGAAAATATCTGCGATAATTTTCATAGAAGGTTCTGGTGGATAGATGTAAGTATTTCTCACCATAAATTCCTTCAAAATATCATTTTGGATAGTGCCCGAAAGTTGCTCCTGAGAAACACCTTGTTCTTCTGCGGCAACAATATAAAATGCCAAAATCGGTAAAACTGCTCCATTCATGGTCATGGAAACCGAAATTTGATCCAATGGAATTTCATTGAACAAAATCTTCATATCTTCCACAGAATCGATGGCAACTCCTGCTTTACCAACATCTCCTACTACTCTAGGATGGTCTGAATCATAACCTCTGTGCGTTGCCAAATCGAAGGCTACAGAAAGTCCTTTTTGTCCTGCTGCAAGATTTCTTCTGTAAAAAGCATTAGACTCTTCTGCGGTAGAAAAACCTGCGTACTGACGAATCGTCCAAGGTTTTTGAACGTACATCGTAGAATATGGTCCTCTCAAATAAGGAGCAATTCCTGCGCTGTAACCTTTTGATTTTAAAGCTTCTGAATCTTCAGAAGTGTAAGAAGATTTTAGTTGAAGTCCATCTTTTTCAAAAGAATAGTTTTCTGTATTAGAAGTAAATCCAAAATTTTTAAAATCGGGATTTACGTTTTGAATTTTCGTTCTCATTTCATGAAATTTCGATGAGTAAATTTACGATATTTTTAATTTTAAAAAAAAGTGAAATTTTAGGCGATTTGGGCTCCTTGATAGCAAAAAATGTAAAATTTAATTTTCGATAAACATATATAAAAATTTTTGCGGAATTTATATTAATTTTATTTAAAACTGACGATTATTTTCATTTTAATTAAATTTATTAACTTCTAATCAAAATAATTCACCAACATTACTTATTCAGTCTATCGAAGTGCTATTTTTCTATTCAAAAAATCAAATGAAACCCTAATTAATATCATAATTAATCGTTGTTCTAGGGCAAAATATCTTCCTAACTTTGCTTCGCTTTTTTAACCTATTGATGACTAAAATTTCAAGGAAAATAAGCCCAAAATTACAATTAGAAACAAACAAAAAATTAACATTATGGAAGCAACTATTGGTTTTAAACCCGGAGTTTGGCAAAAGGAAATTAACGTAAGTGATTTTATTAGAAACAATTACACAGAATATACCGGAGACGAAAGCTTCTTAACTCCTGCTACTGAAGCAACCAATCAACTTTGGGCAGAACTATCTGAAATGTTCAAAGCAGAGAGAGAAAAAGGAATTTATGATGCTGAAACGAAAAAACCATCTCAGATTGATGCTTATGGAGCTGGTTATATCAATAAAAACCTAGAAAAAATCGTAGGAATTCAAACTGACAAGCCTCTAAAAAGAGCTATTTTCCCAAATGGCGGAATTAGAATGGTAGAAGACGGCTTAAAAGCTTACGGTTATGAATTAGACGAAGCTACTAAAGAAATTTATACCAAATATAGAGTTACTCACAATGAAGGCGTATTCTCTGCTTACAATTCACCGATTAGAAAAGCTAGAAATTCTGGAATCGTAACAGGTTTACCAGACGCTTACGGAAGAGGTCGAATTATTGGTGATTACAGAAGAGTTCCTTTATATGGTGTTGACTTCTTAATTAAAGACCGTCAAGATTATTTTGAAAATATGGAATGTGATGGAATGAGCGAAGAAATCGTAAGACTTCGTGAAGAAATCACTATGCAAATTAATGCATTGAAAGCACTTAAAAAAATGGCAGAATCTTATGGTTTTGACATTTCTAAACCTGCAACTAATGCTAAAGAAGCTATTCAATGGTTATATTTCGCTTATTTAGCAGCTACTAAAGACCAAAACGGTGCTGCAATGTCTATTGGTAGAGTTTCTACTTTCCTAGATATTTACATTGAAAGAGATATTAAAAGAGGCGTTCTTACAGAAATTGAAGCTCA
>CAZHCK010000121.1:0-5607 GCA_964530915.1 uncultured Cloacibacterium sp.
TTCTAACAGACAACTTAGATAACGTTTATTAATTTAATGAATATCTTCTGTGAAAATCTGTGAAATCTGTGGGAAACTATTTAAAAATTGCTTTTAAAATCCTATTTTTTCCGGCAAATACGAGACTGTTTTCATCTATCCATTCGCAAACGTAGAGATTTTTTTCTTGTGAAATCGTTGTCCAAGTTTTTCCATAATCGCTAGAGAATTCTACATTTTGGTCTCCTACCGCAATAATGTCTTTGCCTTTAGATTTGGGACGAATTTTTACACATGTTTTATATCCTCCATTTTTTCCTGAGGCTTGAATTTGCCATGTTTCGCCACCGTCTGAAGTTGTAGCGATATTGTTAATATTATCTGATTGCTGGGTATAATCACCGCCTACCGCAATCCCGAATTTTTCGTCAAAGAAATCTATGGAATAAATTCCTGTAGAAGATTTTCCGTTGACAAAAGGTGTATTATAAACATTCCAAAAATATGGTTTATCCCAATTGAATTTAAAAATTCTAGAGACGGTTCCTCCTGTTGCAATCCAAACGGTATTTCCTTTCATTGCAATATTGGTATTACTTGCTGCAAAATGCGCTTCTCCCTCTTGATATTTCGGCATAATTCCGCCTTCGTTTTTAAAATTTTTACTGGAAATAATTCTAAAATGAGGCTTTCCTTCTTTTCTTGGGTCACTTATTGCTAATCCTCTTCCCTTTTCATCAAACATGAAAGCATCATAAAATGCAGTTTTAATGGTATCGGTAAAAACTTCTTCTGCTGTAAAAGAGCTTTTGGTAATTTTGTAAATAG
Organism: uncultured Cloacibacterium sp.; assembly: GCA_964530915.1. Lineage (GTDB taxonomy): Bacteria > Bacteroidota > Bacteroidia > Flavobacteriales > Weeksellaceae > Cloacibacterium. The sequence continues at coordinate 808 of CAZHCK010000121.1, forward strand.
TGGCAGGACTTTCGATGTTTACGGTATAAAATAAATCTTTAGTTTGCGCCAAAGTTCTGAATTGAAGATTAGCATCTGATAATTTCATTTGCTTTCTAATCGTTGGTTCTTTCAAATGAATATACCCAAATTTAGAATCTGTAGCGGCGTAATACACTTTGTTTTGCCAAATCTGAATCGCTCTTACACTCATGTTATAATTATCTGCTAAAGCCGAAAATTCTAGACTTTGAGCCGTCAAAAAAACATGAGCTAGCAAACAAAAGGTGAATATTAATTTTTTCATTTCTACTTTTTTACAAAAATAAAAAATCCCACCAAACAGTGGGATTTAAATTTGTTAATCTTTATTATCAATATCGATTTCTATTTCTTCTAAAGGTTCTTGTTCTGCTTTGAAAGTTTCACCGAAACCACCATTTTGAAGTTTAGAATTTCTTCTACTGTATAAGAAGTAAATTACAAAACCTAATAACAACCAAATAGCTGAGTAAGTTTGTGCTTCTATACTTAAATTAATAATCAAATAAATATTAATTAAAATTCCTAAAGTAGCAATTACTGGCAATGCAGGAACTCTGAAATTTCTTTGAAGATTAGGTTGTTTTACTCTTAATACCCAAACCGCAACACAAACCATCGTAAACGCGAAAAGCGTTCCGAAACTTGTCATGTGTGCTAAATCGTTAATTGGTGTAAAAGCAGCAACTATGGAAATAATAGCCCCTAAAATCATTAAATTTTTACTTGGAACACCTGTTTCCGCATTTACTTTAGAGAAAGTTTTAGGAATTAAACCGTCTTTAGACATTCCTAAGAAAATTCTAGATTGTCCCATAATCATTACCATCAATACAGAAATAAGACCTACTGTAGCAGCAATCGTGATGATATACCCTGCCCAAGCTTGACCAGCAATATCAAACGCATAAGCTACTGGAGCTTTAATTGCATCTGGATATTTCCCTAGTGGATTGAAATCTGTATAATGCATCATCCCTGTTAAAACCAATGAAACTAAAATATACAATAAAGTACAAATTAATAAAGAAGCAATAATAGCAAATGGTACATCTTTTTTAGGATTAATTGCTTCACCAGCTTGTGTAGAAACTGCATCAAAACCTACATAAGCAAAGAAAATTGCAGAAGCTCCCGCTATAATTCCGGCATAACCATATGCACTGTGCGAAACTCCGTTTTCAGTAATTACAGTTGGTTCAGGAATGAAAGGCGTCCAGTTAGCTGGATCAATAAAAAATGCTCCTGCTACAATTACGAAAATAATCGCAGCTACTTTTAGCATCACAATAAAATTATTCGCTTTTGCAGCACCTTTGGTTCCTCTCAATAAGATAGAAATAACTACTAGAACAATGAAAAACGCTGGTAAATTCATAGAAAAACCTGAGTTTCCTGCTGCTAAATATGTTTGAGGATCGGTAGTTAACCAAGCTGGAAGATGCAAGCCAAACATTTTGAGTAATTTTCCAAAATATCCTGACCAAGAAACCGCTACCGTCATAGAACCCATTGCGTATTCTAGTATCAATCCCCATCCAATAATCCACGCGAAAATCTCTCCTACTGTTCCATAAGCATACGCATAAGCAGAACCTTCTACTGGTAGAATTGATGCAAATTCTGCGTAACACAGTGCTGCAAATACACACGCAATTCCTGCTATTACGAAAGAAAGTGCAAGAGCTGGACCTGCATTGTAATAAGCACCAGTTCCTGTCAATACAAAAATACCACCTCCAATAATGGCTCCAATTCCTATGGCTGTTAAACTCCATTTACCGAGAACTCTCTTCAGCTGACTCTTTTTGATGTCTGCCTCATAAGCTTCCATCGGCTTTTTAATCCAAATATTCGACATATTAAATCAATTTTTTACATTTTAGAATTCACGAAAATATAAATTTTTTAGAAGTATTAAGAACTTTTATTCAATTTTTTAACAGAGATGCTAGATTTCCCTAAACAATAGCATTGAAAGATTATCATTTTTTTATTTATTTTTTTGCGAATTTTTAAATTTTTAATTCCGCGCTTATTTTCTAAACGAAATCTTTATCTTTGAAACAATGAATTTGTACGAACTTTTTTTCAAACCTTACGAAACTTACACCAATTTTCAGATTTTCCTGGAAGCAACCGCAGCTATTTTCGGGTTGTTAAGTGTTTATTTTTCTATCAAAAAAAATATCTGGGTTTATCCTACAGGTATTGTTTCTACAGCGCTTTATGTGTATATACTTTTTAATTTTGGACTTTTAGGAGATGCTATGATTAATGTGTATTATACGATTATGAGCATTTATGGATGGATTCTTTGGTCGGCGAGTTCAGAAGATAATATCCACGTAGAAGTTTCGTGGGCAAACTTCAAACAATGGATTTTTGCCTCAGTTTTATTTGTCTTCAGTTTAGGATTAGTCACCGTTATTTATTATTATAAACCTGCAATTGATAATCATTTTTCTACCGAAAATGTAAATTTAGGTTTGCATCATCTCGATTGGGCAAATTGGTTAGATGTATTCACCACTTCTATATTTTTAGTAGGAATGTGGTTTATGGCAAAGAGAAAAATAGAAAACTGGATTTTTTGGATGATTGGCGATTTTATTTGCATTCCGATGATGCTCTACAAAGGATTAGGAATTACTTCGGTACAATATTTGGTTTTTACGGTAATGGCTTATCTGGGATATTTAGAATGGAAAAAATCAATCAAAAAAATGTAAAAATTCTAATAATCTAAGATATATTTGCAAACTTATTCATTATTTCAACTTTAAAAATTAATGACAACACTAGATTTTTATAAATATCAAGGAACAGGAAACGATTTTGTAATGATAGACAATCGTGACTTGAGTTTCCCAAAAGACACAGAAATCATCAAAAATCTCTGCGACAGACGTTTCGGAATTGGCGGTGATGGCCTCATATTATTAGAAAATGCATCAGAAGGAGATTTCAAAACAGATTTCAAAATGGTGTATTACAATTCAGACGGAAATGAATCTACCATGTGTGGAAATGGTGGAAGATGCATTGTAGCATTTGCCCATTTTTTAGACATTTTCGAAGATAAATGTACTTTTATGGCTATCGATGGCTTACATGAAGCTGAAATGAATTTCGGAACGGTTAAACTGAAAATGATAGATGTAGAAAACATTAAAAACATTGATGAAGATTTTGAACTCAATACTGGTTCTCCTCATTTTGTGAAATATGTAGAAAATTTAGAAAATTTCGACGTTTATAAAAATGGTTATGCCATCAGAAATTCTGAAAGATATGCTCAAGAAGGTATCAATGTAAATTTTGTAGAAAAAACGGATGAAAATAAAATCTTCGTAAGAACTTATGAACGTGGTGTAGAAGACGAAACCTACAGTTGTGGAACTGGTGTAACTGCTTGTTCATTGGTTTATATGCTTCAAAACCATGTTGATAAAGTAGAAGTAAAAGTTCTAGGTGGAAATCTAAAAGTATATGCAGAAAAAGCAGAAAACGGTTTCAAAAACGTTTGGCTAGAAGGTCCTGCAAAACAAGTTTTCAAAGGAAAAATCAATTTATAATGAAATCGGCTGTCAGCATTCTGCAATCAGCTAACTAAAAATAAATGCCAAAAGCTGAAAGCTGAAGGCAGAAAGCAATAATTATTTATGAAAAAAGGATGTTCTATCATCGCTGTTATTGGGCTAATCGCTTTTTTGATTGGCGGATATTTTGCATTTAATTTTTTAAAAAAATATAAACTCGGGAACGTAGCAAAAGAAGGATATATTCTCGTTCCAACGGGTGCAAATTTCGAACAAGTGCTTGATTCTATTTCTCCTTATCTTAAAAATAAAGAAAGTTTCAAAGAAGTAGCGCTCAAGAAAAATCTTGACCAAAAAATAAAACCAGGTCGTTATAAAATTGAATCAGGAACAGATAACACAGACTTGGTAAACATGATTAAGGCTGGAAACCAAACAGAAAGCAGTTTCAGAATTGGAGATTTCAATGATGTTTATCAGATGATAGGAAGAGTTTCCAGAAAAACAGAAACAGATTCTTTAACTTTTGTAAAAGAATTCAATAAAATAGCAGTTTCGAAAGGTCTTAACAATGCCGAAGACTTAAAAAAATATTTCTTTGCAGATACTTATCAATTCTTTTGGACGGTAAAACCTTCAGAATTTTTTGAAAAATTCGAAAAACAATATCAAGAATTTTGGAATGAAGAAAGACTTGCCAAAGAGAGAAAACTCAACCTTTCTAGAGAAGAAATTTATGCTCTTGCTTCTATTGTTTATAAAGAATCTGGCGGAAAAACAGACGAGCAAAAAACCATTGCAGGATTATATCTTAATCGCGTAAGAAAAGGCATGAAACTACAATCTGACCCTACCGTAATTTATGCCATCAACAAAGAAAACAACTTTACTCAAGATATCAAAAGAGTGCTTTACAAGCATCTTTCCTTCCCTTCTCCTTACAATACTTATGCAGTGAAAGGAATTCCACCAGGACCAATTTGCGTGGTTGATAAAAGTTCTGTAGATGCCGTTCTAAACGCAGAAAATAACAATTATATTTACATGTGTGCAGACCCAAAAAGAATGGGTTATCATAAATTTACAGACAATGATGTAGAACATGCTGTTAATGCAAAAGCTTATCAAGATTGGCTCAATTCTAAAAACATCACCCAATAAATTAACAAAATTTTAACTTTATTTCATTTAACATATTAAGGATTTCTGCGTCTAATTCACAGAAATCTTTTTATTT
>CAZHCK010000122.1:0-5507 GCA_964530915.1 uncultured Cloacibacterium sp.
ATTTTCGTCTCCCAAATTACAAATAAAGCTGTAAATATGAAGATTTTCATCCTTTTCAAAAGGAGAATTTTCTAAAATTTGCTTCACTTCTTCATCAGTTTTTAAAAATAAAAATGCTTCGTAATGAAAATGCTCAGAAAGTGATTTTTCCAGTTTTTGTTTTAAATTCTCTGGAGTTTCATCAGACTCAAATAAAATATTTCCTGTTGCCAAAACGCTAGAAACGTCTTTCATTCCTGCCTTTTTGAAAACATCACAGACTTCTGCCATTTTCATTGCAGTTCCGTTTACGTTTACGCCGCGTAAAAAAGCACAGTATTTCATTAAGTAAATTTATTTTCTTTCGTAGAGATTATAATCTGTTCCAGAAGGTTTTAATCTGTATATTTTTTCCAAAATTTTATTGTCAGAATTTAAGTGATTTTTAATTCTAAACTCCTTCAATAATCGATAATTTTCTTGGTAAAAACTTCCATCTTTTCCTTCAAATAAATTTTTTGGAGCCAATAAATACTTTGGTTTTCTTTTTTCGACGGTGTTTTTCCAATAATTGGCTTTGTCTTTTTTAATTTCGGTTTGAATTTCTTTATCCACCAAACCCACTTCGTCTATCGCCTTTAAACCCGAAAAATAAGGAATATAACCTGCTGGTTCTAACAAAATGTATTGATTTTTATCTTTTTCATAGTCTTTTAGAAACAAACCAATGCTTCTTCTGTAATTCCACTCTCCGTTTCCTGTTGCAATAGAATGTACCGTTTGAAAAGCTGCCATCGGTAAAATATAAAAAATCACAAGCAGAGAAATCCACCAAAATTTATATGTTTTTTGTTCTAAGACAAATACCAAAATCACTGCAAAAAGCAAAATCTGTGGAACCCAATAATACCAATCAAAATAACTTCTTTGAGAAATAAAAATCAATTGTTTTGTCCAGCCAAAAAGGAAAATAATCCAGATGAAAAGGTTTTTGCTTTCTTTCTTCGAGACGATGTATAAAAAAGCTAAAAGCTCAAAAAATAAAACTAAAATCGTGAAAGGATTAAAATTTCCAGGAAGTTTCAGCATTCCCCAGAAATTACCATAATTCATTAGGAAATATTTCCACTGGAGTGCCAAACTCATGTTTTTTGCATACGTCACACTTTTGGCAACAATGGTGTTATTTACCAATTCACCGAAATAAAACCAGTTGAAACTCATTAAAACGGCAACTCCTAAAATTCCACCTAAAATGTAGAACCAACGGGCTTTTTTATTCCAAATAATATCGACCAAAAAGACAATTCCTAGGAAAATTACGGTATCAATTCTGGTAAAAAGGATGAGAATTGGGAAAAGAATTTGCGCCCAGATTTTATTATGCTTGAACCCAAAATACAACAAAGCCATTTCTAGAAAGAACAGAATTCCGTATTCCATTCCGAGAATTGAAATTTTGATGGATGGTGGCAAAATGCCAAATAAAAAGATGAAAATAGCTTGATGTACAGGATTTTCGAGGATTAATTTTGAAAGAAAATAGCTCCCAATCGTAAACAATAATGAATTAAAAATCAATAATGGGTAAATAAAGTTTTCTTTACCAAAAATCAGATTAAAAACATAAGAAACAAACACATACAAATGCGTAGTAGAAGCAGAAATTTTAGTTTCTCCATTGAAACCAATAACACCGTAATCCAATAAGTTTTGCGCTACTCTCCAAGTGATAAAAGCATCTTCCTGAATATGATGCATGAGCAAAAAAAGAAGTTTTACCAAAACAGTAAAAACCACTGCCAAAATAGGAAATTTTGCGTACTTCTGTAAAGTTTCAGACATTTTTTCGTGTAAATTTTTACAAATATAGTTTTAAAAAAATCGCTGTCAAAGATTTTAGACTTTCAGTCATAAAAAAATCCGTTAGAATATTTCTAACGGATTTTATATTGAATTTTAATTGAAATACTAGTTCGTTGCTTTCATCATTTGTCTGGTGATTTCTGCTTCTTTTTCTTTTGGATAAGTAGAATCATAAGGTTTCATCACTTCAAACAAATAAGAATAAAACGGTGTGATTTTTTGTACTTTCTCAGCTTCATTAAAGGCTTTTTCTTTTCCTGCCATCTGTAAATCACTGATGAAATTTTTAAATCTCTTGTCAATCGGTTCTATTGATTTTAACAAATAATTGTAACCTTTATCTTTTTGACCGATTTTCTTATACGCATCAGAAACCGCTCCTGTTACCAATGAATACAAGATTGGTTGAGCATTCATCTGTTTTTTCACATATTTTTGTTCATACTTAGAAAGTGACAAATAATAGTCATATTCTTCGAAAATATCTCTTTTTAATTGCTCTGCCAATTTCAATCCTTTTTGTTCTTGACCTGCAACAATATATCCATAAACCATTGCGCTTAAAGAACGAGGGTCATTATATTTGGTAGAAGGAATTTCTCTGCTTGCTAAGTCTAAAACTTCAATAGCTTTTGCTTTTTTACCTTGTAAAGTCAATGCTTCTGCGGCTCTACTTGCAGAACTTCTGTAGCTTACGATGTTCTGTGTACAAGTTTCGTCCATGTGAACATTTAGATTTTTGAAATTGCCCCATTTGTAATTTTTGACAATTTTATATAAATCTTCAGCGTCTACTCTTCCCATTTCGCCATCTTCTCTTTCTTCTGTTTTAATAGGAACCAATCTGTAGCTGAAACCATCAAATTGAAGATAATCTTTCAGGTAGAAAGTGTTTTCGTCGTCATAAATTCCGCCCACTGAGAAATTGATAGGACGTTTCCAATCGAAATTCGCCAAAATATCCATCAAGATATAATTAGCTTTAAACATATTTCCTCTTCTGTAATCTATGGTAATTTGGTCTACTGTATTCGGTAAATCTTTAGCAGAAATAATTCCAGATTTCACGGCATTTGCTTTATTTACTGGTAAAACAAATCTAGAAACAGGCAAGAAATTAAAACGTTCATATTTATCTTCTCCAAAAAGTAATTTTAAAATTTCATCTTTTTCTGGACTTCTTTTTCTTAAGAAATTTACGGCGTCTTTGATGTTCATAGAATCTTGAACCATGTATTTTTTGTAAGGCTCAAATAAACTCTCTGGAACACCAGCATCTACATTATTTTGAATGAAATTTTTCCAATCTTCTGCAGAAAGTAAAACCACTTGATCATTGGTTCCATCTCTATATTCCTCGTGCGTAAGAACTGACGGAACTGGCATTGAGTTGTATGTTCTGCGTTTTACTTGGTCTATATTCCAAGGTGTTCCTAAAAGCGTGAAATTCACCACTTTTACATCATCTCTGAATTGCTCTGTTTCTTGTAATCCCCAAATTGGATACGTATCATTATCTCCATAAACGAAGAAAATATCATTTTTAGGAAGGGATTTTAATGAAGAATATGCAAAATCATAAGCCGCATAACGCTCACTTCTATCGTGAGAATTATAATTCTGGAAGCCCATCATCAATGGAACTCCTAATAAAACGATTCCTGTAACCCAAGTCGCAGCATTTGATTTAATTTTTTCTTGTAAATACCAAAGAATTGCTGCAGCTCCGAAACCTATCCAAATTGCAAAAGCATAGAAACTTCCTACCATTGCGTAATCTCTTTCTCTTGGTTCAAAAGGTTTTACACCAGTGTAGAAAATAATTCCAAAACTGGTTAACACAAATAAAGAAAGTATCGCCCAGAATCTTCCAAAATCTTTATTAAACTGGAAAAACGCTCCCAAAAGTCCTAAAATCAATGGTAAAAAGAAGAAATAGACCGTGCTTTCATTTTTGAATTTTGCAGGCATATCTTTTTGGCTTCCCCATTGCATTTCATCAATTACAGGAATGCCAGAAACCCAGTTTCCATTGGTATTTTCCATGTGACCTTCTAAATCGTTCTGTCTTCCTACAAAATTCCACATGAGATATCTTACAAAATAATATCCAATTTGAAATTCTACAAAATACGTAAGATTTTGTGCCAATGTAGGTTTATGAACTTTGATTAAATCGTATTCTCTGGCTTGTTTGTAATCATCAAGCGTGATGTTTCCATCTTCAAATTTTTGTCTTAATTGGTCAAATACTTCTTTAGCTTGAGGATTATCTGCAATATCCTGATTGTCATAATTGAATTCAAAATCCGGCGCACCATACATAGAGATGTAGTTGCTCATCACGGTTTCATCTTCATTAAACATTCTCGGCATAATGCTTACATGTTCTTTAGAATAAACGTAATTAAAACGCTCTCCTACAATATCATAACGACCGGTTTTTTCGTTTTTCTCATAAACATCACCTGTTTTCTGCGTTTTATAACTACCGTCATCATTTTTTTCAATACCATAATTATCTAAATATGCAGTATAGTTTTGTCCGTAAGAAGTTGGCCAATCTCCGTATTGCTCACGATTGTAATAATCTAGCATTCCGATGGCGTTATCTGGATCATTAAGGTTCATTGGCGGATTTGCATTCGCTCTAATTGGAATTACTAACCAACAAGAAAAACCAATAATCATGTAGATTACTGATAGTGCAATAGTTTGATATAATTTGCTTTTAGATTTTCTAGCATAAGAAATTCCTAAATACATTAAAGCAAACAAAATGATAAATGCTGCAATCGTTCCTGAATGGAAAGGTAAGCCTAATCCATTAACAAAGAAAATTTCAGATTTACCAAAAAGACTCATGATAATTGGAAAAATCCCTTTGAAAACTACCGCTAAAATGAAAAGTGTTACCAAATTAGCAATGATAAAACTCTTCCAAGTAAATTCATAATTTCTAGCATAGTACACCAAACAAACCGCTGGAACTGCTAACATTACCATCATGTGAACCCCAACAGAAAGCCCTGTAATGAAGAAAATTAGGATGAGCCAACGTTCATTATCACTGTCATGATATTCATTTTCCCATTTGGTAATGAGCCAAACCAAAAGTGCAATAAACATAGAAGACATAGAATAAACCTCTCCTTCTACCGCAGAAAACCAAAAGGTATCTGAAAAAGTAAACGCTAAAGCACCAATGACACCAGCAAATAGAATTGCAATTTCGTCTGAAACAGTTACATCTTCGAAGTCTTTATTCAAAAGTCTTCTTACAAAATGCGTAATTGTCCAAAATAAAAATAATATGGTGAATGCACTGAACAGCGCAGACATAGCATTGATAATTACAGAATATTTAGAGCCATCTCCGAAGCCAAAAATAGCTGCAACAGCACCCATTAACTGGAATAATGCAGCACCAGGAGCGTGCGTAACTTCTAATTTTACAGCAGATGAAATGTATTCTCCACAATCCCAAAAACTAAAATTAGGTTCAATAGTAGATAAATAAGTGAAAAATGCAATTGCAAAAACCACCCAACCTAAAATGGTATTCCATTTTTTGAAAGTCCAATTCTTCATAGAAATTTTTAAAAATTTACAATGTTGCGAAATTAAGTTTTTTTATTCTGATATTTTCTAAAACATAGATT
>CAZHCK010000123.1:0-5457 GCA_964530915.1 uncultured Cloacibacterium sp.
CAATCCATTAAGTGTAACGTATCTTTTTAGCCTTTGATTTTCTTTCATAATGGCTTCATTTACACTTTGGTCACTCCAGTTTTCTTTGTGATAAAGGTGATATTGTACTGCAAAATTTCTAAGCGAATATAAGTGATAACCCATTCCTTCAAAACGCCAAGTTAAGTCAATATCTTCACCAATTGCGGGCAAAACATAATCTTCATTAAACCCATTTATTTTTTCCAACGCTGACTTATAACAAGAAAAATTACAACCTTTTATTTGGATCATTTTTCTAAGGTATGCAATGAAAGAAAATATAGATTTTGGTGAAATATAAATTCCTTCTTCATAGAATTTTGCACCATCTTTTTTGATGGATTTTATCTTGGGGAGAATCACTTTTGCAAACTCAGAAACCGTTTTTGCGTTTCTTAATTGGTCAGAATAATTAGGACCTAGCTTGATTCTTTTACCCGCTAAAATTCTATCTTCTCGAGCAAATTTTAAGTGATTTTCTATAAAATTTGGGTGTAAAACGCAATCACCATCTATAAAAATAAAATAATCAGCATCAATAGTTCTAATGGTATTGTTGAGTGCTTTATTTTTTTGCCAACCTAGATCTTCTTGAGTTAAGTGAATTAAATCTAATTTCCCACTGTAATTTTTGACAAAATCAGCCATTTCTGTACTGTTTCCATCCTCGGAAATCACAGTCATGAAGTCAGAAACACTTTGCTGTTCTACAGATTTTAAAACGATGGCTAAATCGGCAGTATTTTTATATACAGAAATAATAAGTGCTGTTTTCATACTTATAAATTGGTAGTGATTCCTTGTTCAGTCCAAGTCAGTTTTTGGTCTCTTGTGTTTTTTCTGATGGCATTGTTTTTTGCCCAAGTTTCAGGATTTACATAACCTCTTGCATGGTCTAGATGCACACAAATTGCGCTGTATCTTATTTGTTTTCCTTTAATTCCTAGATTTTCCAGCCTTTCTCCTAGTTCTCGGTCTTGTCCTCCATATTGCATTTCTTGGTTGAATCCATTGATTTTAACCAAATCTCTTTTCCAGCCAGAAGCGTTATGACCATTCCAAGAAGGTTTAGTAGGTGTTAAAAAATTGAGAAGTTTTGCTTTGAAATCTTTAGCTGTCAATTTATTATTTTTAAAAGACTTTTTCAAACCATTTTGGGTTAACCAATTTACATCAAAACAATTTTGTGAAAGAATATCTTCTCTACTTATGAGTTTTGAAATATTCATAGGTAACATGAAATAACCTCCTGATAAAAAACGACCAGTTTCTCTGTTGTTAAGGTGAGTTTCTACAAAATCCTTTCTGGGAATACAGTCTCCATCGGTAAAAATCAAATAATCCGTAGTGGAAGCAAGTATGGCTTTGTTTAGAATCTGTGATTTCTGAAACCCATTGTCTTCTTGCCAAACATGAATAATAGGAATGTCGAGTTCAGTTTTGTATTTCTCAATCAAGTTTTTTGTGGCTTCTCTAGAGCCATCATCAGCAATAATAATTTCGAAATCTTTGGTAGTTTGTACGCTAAATCCCCAAATCACTTTTTCTAGCCATTCTTCCGAATTATAGGTACTAAAAATTACCGATGCTTTCATATTTTTTATATTTCGTCACAAAGATACTTTTTTAGCCTAATATTCAAAAATTCCGCAGAACGATATTTGTTACGTTCAAAAAATTGAAAAATAATATCCATTTTCAAAAAAATCTCTATATTTGCAAAAGAATTAGACAAAAAATGAAAAATTTAAACTTAATCCATCATCATCATCATCTCATCTAAAGGCGAGTTGATAATGTATCATGTATTATAGTTAATAAAATATTTACAATCCGCCTTGAGTTTTTCAGGCGGATTTTTCTTTTTCATCACTGCAGAACTCGAGGCTTAAAAAAAATAAAATCAAAAAATGAGTTCACTTAAAATTGCAGTTCAAAAAAGCGGAAGACTTTTCGAAGATTCTATTAAAGTTCTCAAAGATTGCGGAATTTCTTATGATAATGGCAAAGACCAATTAAAAGTTCAAGTAGAAAATTTTCCCATCGAAATCTATTTTCTTAGAAATTCAGATATTCCTCAATACGTAGAAGACGGCGTGGTAGATGTAGCCATCGTTGGCGAAAATTTGCTTATCGAGAAACAAAAAGACATCGAAATTGTACAGAAATTAGGTTTTTCTAAATGTAGAGTTTCTCTAGCCGTTCCGAAAGAAGTAGAAACCGATGATGTAACGTATTTTCAAGGCAAAAAAATTGCCACTTCTTACCCAAACACGGTTAAAAAATTCTTATCCGAAAACAATATTGAAGCAGAGATTCACGTGATTTCTGGTTCCGTAGAAATTGCTCCAAATATGGGATTAGCAGACGGAATTTGTGATATTGTAAGCTCAGGAAGTACTCTTTTTAAAAATGGTCTTAGAGAAACCGTAACTATTCTTAAATCTGAAGCAGTTTTGGCGAAAAATAAAAATCTTTCAGCTGAGAAATTAGAAATTTTAGAGAGACTTTTATTCAGAATTCAGGCCGTTTTAAAATCTAAAAACACCAAATACATCTTGATGAACGTTCCTAATGAAAAAATTCAAGAAGTTTCTAAGATTTTGCCAGTGTTGAAAAGTCCTACAATTGTACCTTTGGTAGAAGAAGGCTGGAGCAGTTTACACTCTGTGATTGAAGAAAAAAGATTTTGGGAAGTAATAGACCAACTTAAAAAAGCTGGTGCAGAAGGCATTCTCATCATTCCAATCGAAAAAATGATTCTATAATTTACAACTCAACGACTGTACAACTTCAGATTTTTACGATTTTACGACTGTACAACTTTACAACTTTGCAAACGAATTATGAACATAATAGAATTTCCACCCAAAAATACATTCAGCAGTCTTACCAAAAGACCTGTTTTTGAAAAAAATGACATCGAAAATCTCATCAAAGGAATTTTCGAAAAAGTAGAAAATGAAGGCGATAATGCATTGAAATTTTACGCTGAAAAATTTGACAATCAAATTCTTGAAACTATTGAAGTCTCTGAGCAAGAAATTACAGAAGCCATCAGTTTGGTAGATGAAGAATTGAAAATGGCCATCAATAAAGCAAAAAACAATATTGAAAAATTTCACCAATCTCAAAAAGAGACTCCACAACAAATAGAAACAACAGAAGGAGTGGTTTGTTGGCGAGAAAGCAGAGCGATTGATAAGGTAGGTTTATACATTCCGGGAGGAACAGCGCCGCTTTTTTCTACGGTTTTAATGTTGGCTGTTCCAGCACAAATTGCGGGTTGTAAAGAGATTATTCTCTGTTCGCCACCTCAAAAAAATGGAAAAATCAATCCTATTATTTTATATGTTGCGAATCTTTGCGGAGTTTCTAAAATTTTTAAAGTTGGTGGAGCTCAAGCCATTGCTGCAATGAGTTTAGGAACGGAAACAGTTCCGAAAGTTTATAAAATTTTCGGGCCAGGAAATCAATTTGTAACCGAAGCTAAGATTTTTGCTCAAAAATTAGGAATTGCGATTGATATGCCAGCTGGACCGAGTGAAGTTTTGGTAATCGCAGATGAAACCGCTAATCCAAGTTTTGTAGCAGCAGATTTACTTTCTCAGGCAGAACATGGAGTAGATTCTCAGGTGGTTTTCTTAACGACTTCTAGAGAAATTTTAGAAAAAGTAAAACAAGAAACCGAAGCTCAATTACAAGATTTGCCTAGAAAAGATATCGCCGAAAAAGCGTTAGAAAACAGCAGTTTTATCCTCTTAAATTCCACAGAAGAATGTATAGAATTTAGTAATGAATATGCTCCAGAACACTTAATTCTTTCCATTGAAAATCCTGAAAATATTTTATCTGAAATTACCAATGCTGGTTCTATTTTCTTAGGAAATTATACGCCAGAAAGTGCAGGAGATTACGCGAGTGGAACCAATCACACTTTGCCAACCAATGGTAATGCAAGAGCCTACAGCGGCGTTTCTTTAGACAGTTTTGTGAAGAAAATTACCATTCAGAGGATTTCAGAAAAAGGAATTCAGAATCTTGGAAAAACAATTGAAAAAATGGCAGCAGAAGAAGGACTTTTTGCACATAAAAATGCAGTTACATTACGCTTAAAAAATTTAGAAAATGGAATTTAGACTCGATAATTTGATAAGAGATAATCTTAGAAATTTAAAACCCTATACTTCGCTTCGTGATAGTCAAGATTTTGAAGCACCTGTTTTTTTAGAAGCCAACGAAAATCCTTTCGGTGAGTACAATCGTTATCCAGATTCCACACAAAAAAAACTGAAGGAAAAATTAAGTGAACTTAAAAATATCAACCCAAAGAATCTCTTCATCGGGAATGGAAGTGATGAATTGATAGACTTGATTATCAAAGCTTTTTGTGAACCCAAAAAAGATGAAATTTTGGTAATGAATCCATCATTTGTCATGTATTCTTTTTATGCTAAAATCAATGATAATAAAGTTAATGCACTGGAATTAGATGAAAATTTTCAAATCAATAAAGAAGATTTTTTACAAAAAATTCAGAATGAAAATTTGAAGGTTTTATTTCTTTGTTCGCCCAATAATCCAACAGGAAATGAAGTGGATGATTTAGAGTTCTTCATTGAAAATTTCTCAGGAATTGTGGTTTTAGATGAAGCATATATAGAATTTTCTTCTAGAAAATCAGCTATTTCTTGGTTAGCGAAATATCCAAATCTTATAGTATTGCAAACCCTTTCTAAAGCTTATGGAATGGCAGGCTTGAGAATTGGAATTGGCGCAGCTTCTACAGAAATCGTTACTTTGATGAATACAATAAAAGGACCATATAACGTGAATTCTTTAAGTCAAAAAATAGCTTTGGAACAACTTAATAATGAAAAAGTATTTAATGAAAATCTTGAACAAATTTTAGCAGAAAGAGAACTTCTAAAAGCTCAATTAAATCAATTTGATTTTGTAAAAAAAATCTATCCTACAGAAGCCAATTTTTTCTTAATTAAAGTAAAAAATCCAACAGAAATATATGAATTTTTGCTCGCTCAGAATATTTTGACCAGTCTGAGGCATCCTCAAATTGAAAATGCGTTGAGAATTAATGTAGGCTCAAAAGAAGAAAATCAAAAATTAATAGAAACCTTGAAAAATTATAAAAAGTAAAATGAAGAAAAAAGTATTATTCATCGATAGAGACGGAACTTTAATTATAGAACCACCTATTGATTTTCAGGTTGATTCTTTAGAAAAATTGGAATTTTATCCGAGAGTTTTTCAGAATTTATCCAAAATCGCTAAAGAATTGGATTATGAGTTGGTAATGGTGACCAATCAAGACGGTTTGGGAACCGAAAGTTTTCCGTATGAAGATTTCATTAAACCACAGGAAAAAATGATGAAAGCTTTCGAAAATGAAGGAATTTTCTTCTCTGAAGTTTGTGT
>CAZHCK010000124.1:0-5154 GCA_964530915.1 uncultured Cloacibacterium sp.
ATAAAAAATGAAGTAGACGAAAAAGTGCTAAACGTGATGCAAAGTGCACAATTCATCAATGGTCCAGAAGTTCAGAATTTTCAAAAAGAATTAGAGCAATATCTTGGTGTAAAACACGTCATTCCTTGTGCTAATGGCACAGATGCGTTACAAATTGCTTTGATGGCATTAGATTTACAACCTGGTGATGAGGTAATCACAGCAGATTTCACTTTTGCAGCAACGGTAGAAGTGGTTCATCTTTTAAAATTAAAATCAGTTTTAGTAGATGTAGATTATGATACTTTCAATATTGATATTGAAAAATTAAAAGCAGCGATTACTCCAAAAACGAAAGCGATTATTCCTGTGCATTTGTTCGGACAATGTGCCAATATGGAAGCTGTTTTAGAAGTAGCAAAAGAACATCATTTATTCGTAGTAGAAGACAATTGTCAAGGAATTGGTGCAGATTACACTTTTTCTGATGGTACTGTAAAAAAATCTGGAACTATGGGAACTATTGGAACCACAAGTTTCTTCCCTTCTAAAAATTTAGGTTGTTACGGAGATGGTGGTGCTATTTTTACCAATGATGACGAATTAGCGTACAAAATGCGTGGAATTGTAAACCACGGAATGTACAAGCGTTATTATCACGATGAAGTAGGTGTGAATTCTAGATTAGACAGTGTTCAAGCTGCAGTTCTAAGAGTGAAACTTCCGCTTTTGGATTCTTATAATGCTGCAAGAAGAAGTGCTGCAGATTACTATGACAAAGCTTTTGCGAATCATCCAAACATTTTAACACCGAAAAGAGCTGAAAACTCTACGCACGTTTTCCATCAATATACACTCAGAATTTTAAACGGAAAAAGAAATGAATTACAAGTGTTTTTAGCCGAAAAAGAAATTCCAGCGATGATTTATTATCCAGTGGCGTTGAGAAAACAAAAAGCTTATTACCAAGAGTCTAATGATGCGGATTTTGTTAACACAGATAAATTACTAGATCAAGTGATTTCTTTGCCAATGCACACAGAATTAGAAGAGGAGCAATTGAAATTCATTACTGATTCTGTATTGGAGTTTATGAAATAATATTACTTTGTCAAAGTTTTAAAATCTTTGACAAAGTAAAAAACGAAACTTAAAGCATGACCATACTCGTAACAGGCGGATTAGGATATATTGGCTCTCATACTGTGGTTGAACTGCTCCAAAATAATTTTGAAGTAGTCATCATCGATGATTTATCCAATACCGAAAAATTTATCCTTAAAAATATTGAAGAAATCACGGGCAAAAAACCTATTTTCTATCCTTTTGATTTAAAAAGAAAGGAATTATTGAAGCAAGTTTTTGATGCTCATCAAATCGAAGGTTGTATTCATTTTGCAGCATATAAAGCAGTGGGTGAGTCTCAAGTAAAACCAATTGATTATTATGAAAATAATCTATTTTCGCTCCTAAATCTTTTGCAAGAAATGAAAGAAAGAAATATTTCTAATTTCATTTTTAGTTCAAGTTGTACAGTTTACGGACAAGCGGATAAAATGCCAATCGACGAAAATACACCGCTGAAATTGCCAGAATCTTCATACGGGAAAACTAAACAAATGGGCGAAGAAATTCTGAAAGATTTTGCAACCGCTCATCAGAAAAAAATTACTTTGTTGAGGTATTTTAATCCAATTGGAGCGCATCCATCAGCAAAATTAGGAGAATTGCCAATCGGAATTCCTAATAATTTGGTTCCTTATGTGATGCAAACCGCAGCTGGAGTTCGTGAGAAACTTTCGGTTTGGGGAAATGACTATGATACCGAAGACGGAACAGCGGTTAGAGATTATATTTATGTGGTAGATTTAGCAAAAGCACATGTAAAAGCATTGCAGAAGTTAATTTCTGAAAACTCTGAAACGGTCATAGATATTTACAATTTGGGAACAGGGAAAGGAAGTTCTGTTTTAGAAGTAGTTCATGCTTTTGAAAAAGCCAATGATGTAGCTGTTCCTTACCAAATTTGTGAAAGAAGAGCGGGAGATATTACCATCGCTTATGCAAATGCTGATAAAGCCGAAAAAGAACTCGGTTGGAAATCTGAAACCTCATTAGAAGAAGCACTCCGAACCGTTTGGCAATGGCAGAAATATTTAGAAACCAGAAAAAAATAAAATACTATGAAAACTCAAAAAATAGGAATCACTTTTTCATCATTTGATTTGCTTCATGCAGGTCATATCAAGATGTTGGAAGAAGCAAAAACGGTTTGTGATTATTTGATTGTTGGGCTACAATTAGACCCAGCTTATGATAGACCTACTAAAAATAAACCTACTCAAACGGTTGTAGAACGTTATATTCAGCTAAAAGCTGTGAATGCAGTAGACGAAATCGTTCCGTATTATACAGAACAGGATTTAGAAGATATTTTGAGATCTTTTGTGATTGATGTGAGAATTATTGGTGATGAATATAAAGACAAAGATTTCACAGGGAAGCAGTATTGTGAAGAAAAAGGAATTGAAATTTATTACAACAAAAGAGACCATCGATTTTCTTCCACCGATTTAAGAAAAAGAATCTTCGAAGCCGAAAAAGCGAAGCTAGATAAATAAAAAAATCCGAGAAATTATTCTCGGATTTTTGTTTTTATTACATTGGGCCGTCATCCATTCCGCCACTATCTCTTTGCTGTTCTTGTTTTCTTGGTTTTATTTTCTTTTCGTCAGCAAATTTATTCTTAAATCTGTAAGAGAACGATAACAAGACTGTTCTAGGCATAAATTGCATTTCTGCTTCTCTGTAGAAATCTTCTCCATATGTTCTCATACGTCTTTTTCTGGTGTTAAAAACGTCTTGTACATTAAGGTTGATGGTTCCTTGATTATTAAGTATATTTCTACTGATCCCGAAATTCATCGCATAAATTGCTAGTCTTTCGTTTTGAAAAGTTTTTTGAGGAGCATTATAGTTTCCTTGTAATTGCAAGTTGGTTTGTTTATCTAATTTTATTGCAGTGGTAAGTCTTGTTTGGAAAGATGTTCCAGAATTTTCAGTTTTTACATTATTAAACTCAGATTCATTTTTATAACCAAATAAGTTAAAATTACCAAAAACTCTTAACCATTTAGTAGCAGTAATGTTATAATTAAAATCCATACCATATCTGTCTTCTGTACCTAAGTTTGCTGGCATAGATACGTAGTTTCCATCTGCATCTTTGGTTACCGTAAAACTGATGTCATCATTTGTTCTTTGGTAGTATAGTGTAGGATTGATGGTTAATTTATTTCCTTTAGAGTAGTTATAACCCAACTCAAATGAATTTACATATGATGGATTAAGGTCTGCGTTTCCTTTAAAGTAGTTGGTAGCATTTTGTAGTCTGTATGCAGGAATTAACTGGAAAGATCTTGGTCTATTAATTCTTCTAGCATAATTTAGTGAAAATTGGCTCTTATCTGTTATGTTATAACTTAAAAATACAGAAGGGAAAAATCCGTTATATGATTTAGTATTTTTAAGATTATTGATAGGTGTGATAGGATTTGTTCTGATGTCATAACCATTGAAAACAGTAGCAATACTAGTGTTCTCATTTCTAAGTCCTAATTGATAACCAAAATTGTCGAATTTACTTTTGAATTGAGCATAAATAGCTAATATTTTCTCGGTATAATCTGTTTTATTAGAGAATCTTTCGTCTAAATCTTGTCCAGCAGTTACATCATAAAAAAGGTTTTCTGTAATGTTGTTTCTGAAATCATATCTTGCTCCTGCTTCAAATTTAGAATCTTCTGTAATAGGAAGTTCGTAATCTGCTTTTGCAATCCAAGTTTTTTGATTGTTATTGTTATAATTATTTTGGTTTACAATGCTGATGTAGCTATCTTCAATATCTTCAAAATTATTATTTTTGGTTTTTTGAAAACTTCCACTTGCTGATAAAACATGACCTTTGTTGTCAAATTTATGCTCTAAACCTGCATCTAACTGTATACTGTTATTTTCGCCTTCTCCATTAACATTTCTAGAAGAATTGCCATATTTAGTAGAACTTGTAGTAGAAGTAGATTCGCTATCACTATTATTACCATTGGTAGTAATAGAGAAATTAGCAGACGTGAAGTCTGTAAAATTATAATTGAGTCCAGTAGTGAAGTTGAAGTTCTTAAAATTATTGGTATTTAAGTTATTGATGTTAGAAATTTCTGCATTTCCAGTATCATTAGAATAGGTTTTGCTCTTGTTCTCAAATTTTCCGAAACCACCGCCACCATTCACAAACCAAGAAAATTTACCATAATTCCAAGATAGATTGGTATTAAGTCTAGATTGAGGAAGATAACCTACAGTTCCTTCTACAGAACCATTAAATCCTAAACCTTTTGATTTTTTTAATACAATGTTTAAAATACCAGCGGTACCAGAAGCTTCATATTTAGAAGAAGGATTTGTAATCACTTCTATTTTTTCTATTTGATCTGCTGGAATATTTTTTAGAGCATTACTATCATCTGTAATTCCTAAAATAGATGAAGGTTTTCCGTTAATTAAAAACTTAATGTTTGAGTTTCCTCTCATAGAAACGCTTCCGTCTGCATCTACATTTACAGAAGGTACATTAGCCAATACATCTTGTAAATTTCCACCTTTTGCAGTTAAATCTTGAGTAACATCATAAGTTTTTTTATCCAGTTCTACCTTGTAAACAGGTTTTGACGCAGTAAGAGTTACACCTTCTATATCTTTGGTTTTAGCGTTGGTAACTTGTTGTTCAGATTCTATTTTGATGTTTCCTAAATTAGGATTTTGTCCAATACTTTTTGTTACCACTAATTCTTTGAAATCTACGGCATCAATTGTGATTTCGTAGTTTCCTGGAATAAGATTAATAGAGAAATTTCCGTTTTCATCAGTTAATGTAGCATCGCTAAAAAGCGCAGCATTTTCTTTTACGGTTTTATTGCTAAAAGAGATAGAAGCATAAGGAACGGCATTGTTTTGTGTATCTACAATTTTACCTGAAATTTGTTGTTTTTCTTGTGCAAAAGCAATTGCAGCAGCAGAAAGAACGAGTTTTAGACCTAGTGTTTTTTTGGTAATTAAATTTAGAATTTCTGTTTGAATCATCTTCATTAATTTTTGTGTTGTGAAGCTAATTTTCGC
>CAZHCK010000125.1:0-4972 GCA_964530915.1 uncultured Cloacibacterium sp.
AGCGCCTCTGGTATCAGTATAACTTAAATTAATATTTAAAGTTACTTTTTCTTTTACAAATCTAATAGCTGAGCCGAAGACTTCGGGCGCCAAATTTCCGCCTTCCGCTCCCACTTTTTTGCTACATTCCATTTCGCAAAAAGAGTTCCGCTTCAGTCGGTGCGCAGTTTTCGTCTATGATAGTAATAGTCGGCAAAAATCAAAATTTGTCTTATTTTTGAACATTCAAAATCTAAAATTTAAAATTTATAATTTAAAATTTTCATGAAAATCATTACTTCTCCAGCAAAACTGATGAATGTAGAAAATTCTACAGAATTTTTGAAATCTACAACTCCAAAATTCATCGAAGAAGCGACTTTAATACATTCTTATCTCAAAGAAAAAAGTCCACAATATTTATCAGAATTAATGGAAATTTCAGCAAAATTAGCAGATGAAAACTGGCACAGAAACCAAGTTTGGAAACCAAAACCAACTGCCAAAGAATCTGCTCCTGCCCTTTTTGCTTTTACAGGAGAAGTTTACAGAGGTCTTGATGCAAAAACACTAAGCAAAGATGCTGTGGATTATCTTCAAAAAAATCATAGAATACTTTCTGGTTTGTATGGTCTTCTGAAACCTTCAGACAAAGTCATGCTTTACCGTTTAGAAATGGGTAGAAATTTCGAATTTGAGCATTATAAAAATCTGTATGAATTTTGGAGCGACAAAATCACAGAACAAATCAATGCTGAACTCAAAAAAAATGAATTATTGCTTAATCTAGCAAGTAATGAATACGGGAAAGTCATTAACAGAAAAAAGCTCAATAATCCTGTTGTAGATTTTGAATTTTACCAAACTCAGCCGAACGGAAAACTGAAAACCATCGTAGTTTACACCAAACATGCGAGAGGTTTGGTTGCAAGATTCTGCGCTGAAACCAATGCAAAAACATTGAATGACGTAAAAGCATTCAACTACGAAAATTACTTGATTAACGAAGAATTATCAACAGACCAAAAATTGGTTTTTGTAAGGTAATTTTATAATGATTTTCAAATAAAATATAAGAAAAAGTCCTTTGGAAAGATAGAAATTTGCCATATCACAATCACAAATTATTAATTTAAAAAAAGATAAGTATGGCAACTCTTACAAAAACAAAAAAGACGACAACTAAATCTTCAACTCCTAAAACTACTGCAGTAAAAACTGTAAAAGCAGAAAAAGTTCCTGCTAAAAAAGACGCTGCAAAAGATTTAGCAGATTTATTTGAAGATGGACTAAAAGACTTGTATTGGGCAGAAAAAAATCTCCTGAAAAACATGCCGAAAATGCATAAAAATGCTAGTTCTGCAGAACTCAAAAAGTCTTTAGAAGACCACATGAAAGAAACAGAAAATCAAATTAAAAGAATTGAAGACTGTTTCAAAGAATTAGGAAAAAAACCTCAAGCTGCTGTTTGCGATGCCATGAAAGGTTTACTAGAAGAAGGAAAAGGCATTATGGAAGAAACAGAAATGGGTGCAGTACGTGATGCAGGAATTATTGCTGCAGCTCAAAAAATGGAACATTACGAAATTGCTTCATACGGTACACTCGCAGCTTTTGCAAAAGTATTAGGATACAAACAAAGTTTAAAATTATTATTAGCCACTTTAGAAGAAGAGAAAAAATGTGACGAACATTTAACTCAAATTGCAGATACCAATCTGAATACTAAAGCAAAATAATGTATACTTTTACTTCACATAAAAAACCGATTTCATCATCGGTTTTTTTTAACTTTAAAAATCGTGAAACTGATAGAATTCCGAAAAGAAGGCATTTATTGTAAGAAAGGAGATTTCTACATAGACCCTTGGTTTCCTGTAAAGAAAGCCGTCATTACTCATGCTCACGCAGATCATGCAAGATGGGGAATGCAAGAATATCTTTGTACTCACGAGACAAAACCTATCCTAAAATCTAGAATTTCAGAGGATATTTCGGTTCAAAGTTTAGCTTACGGTGAAACACTAGAAATCAATGGTGTAAAATTAAGTTTTCATCCTGCTGGTCATATTGTTGGTTCCGCACAAGTCCGTTTAGAATACAAAGATTTTGTGACGGTAATTTCTGGAGATTATAAAATTCAAGATGATGGAATTTCTACACCTTTTGAAGTCTTAAGGTGCAATGAATTCGTTACTGAATCTACTTTTGGGTTGCCAATTTATCAGTGGAAATCGGTAGAAAAAATAAATCAAGAAATTCAAAATTGGGTGATAGAAAACCAAAAAATGAACAAAACATCTGTGTTTTTTGGTTATTCTTTAGGCAAAGCACAACGCTTAATGAAAGCTTTAGATGGAATCGCAACTCTTCATGTACATTCCTCTATTCATCGATTGAATGAGGCTATTTCTTCGACTGGATTGATTTTACCAGAAACTCAACTTTTAGAAATTGATGATAAAAAAGCACTAGAAAATCAAATCGTCATCGTTCCGCCAGCTTTATTGGGTACGAATATGATTAAAAAAATTCCAAATGCTGCCACCGCAATTTGTTCAGGTTGGATGCAAGTTAGAGGAAGAAGACGCTGGAAATCTGCAGATGCAGGTTTTGCGATTTCGGATCACGCCGATTGGAACGGATTATTACAAACGGTAAAATCTACAGAAGCCGAAAAAGTATATGTAACTCATGGTTCTACCGAAATTTTCTCAAAATATTTAAATGAAATCGGAATTGTAGCCGAAGTGGTGAAAACTAAATTTGGCGAAGAAGAACAAGGAGACGAGAGTATAGAACCCGGAAATCAAGAAGAAAATTCTAATTCAGAATTATAAAAACATGAAGCAATTTTCACAATTATTTTCTACGTTAGAAACATCTAATAAGACCAACGACAAAATTTCGGCGTTGGTACATTACTTTTCTACCGCAACAGAAGAAGACAAATTGTGGCTGATTGCACTTTTCACAGGAAAACGACCAAAAAGACCTGTAAAAACAAATTTTCTAAAACTTTGGGCAATGGAAATTTCTGGAATTCCAGAGTGGTTGTTTTTAGAAAGTTATGCTTCTGTCGGCGATTTAGGCGAAACCATCGCACTTTTATTGCCACCTTCTGAAAATTCTATTGACCAATCACTTTCCGTTTGGATGAAAGAAATTATCGCGTTACATGATAAAACCGATGAAGAAAAAAAAGAATTCGTTACAAATGCCTGGAAAAACCTTGATACGCAAGAACGATTGATTTTCAACAAATTAATTGGCGGAAGTTTCAGAATTGGTGTTTCTCATAAATTATTGGTGAACGCACTTTCTAAATATTCAGGAATTGATGAAAACGCTTTAATGCATGCCATTATCGGAAAAAGGAAAATAGAAGAAACTCAATTTTCTGAATTGATTAATGGCGAAAACATCAATACAGACGCATCAAAACTCTACCCTTTTTGTCTGGCTTATCCATTAGAAAATGAACTTGAAAAGCTAGGAGAAGCAAAAGATTGGCAAATAGAATACAAATGGGATGGAATTCGTGGACAAATTATTAAAAGAAATGAGGAAATTTTCATTTGGAGTCGTGGTGAAGAATTAGTGACAGAACAATTTCCTGAATTGGTAGAAAACATCAAAAAAATCTCTGGAAACTTCGTTTTAGATGGAGAAATTCTAGCCATTAAAGAAGGACAAGTTCTCAATTTTAATGACTTGCAAAAACGTCTGAATCGAAAAAATGTTTCTAAAAAAATGATGGAAGAAATTCCAGTAGGATTATATGTGTATGATATTTTAGAATGGGAATTTTTAGACATCAGAAACGAAAAACTAGAATGGAGAAGAGAAAAATTAGAAACATTAATCCTTAACCAAGAAAACGAAGTTCACAATATTAAAATTTCACAACGCATCGATTTCAAAAATTGGGAAGAACTTCATGAAATTCGAGAAAAATCTAGAGAAATCAACTCAGAAGGATTAATGCTGAAAAGTAAAAATTCCATTTATCATGCAGGAAGAAAAAAAGGCGATTGGTGGAAATGGAAAGTTGCTCCACTAACGATTGATGCTGTACTAATTTACGCACAAAAAGGCTCTGGAAGAAGAAGCGCTTATTACACAGATTATACTTTTGCGATAAAAGACGGCGAAAAATTAGTCACCATTGCCAAAGCGTATTCTGGTTTAACAGATAAAGAAATTATGGAAATCAATAAATTTATCCGAAATAATTCTTTAGAAAAATTCGGACCAGTGAGAACAGTGAAACCCGAATTGGTTTTCGAAATTGCCTTTGAAGGAATTGGTTACAGCAATCGGCATAAATCTGGCGTTGCAGTGCGTTTCCCAAGAATTTTAAGATGGCGAAAAGACAAAACTGCAGACGAAATTGACACCATAGAAACCGTGAAAAGTTTAATAATGTAGGGACAAGTCGAGACTTGTCCAAATGAATTCAATGAAAATTAATAAAACCCAAGGTTACCAAATCATCCAAAATTGGATGAATGAAAAAGGTCAAAAACCGTTTTCTTTTCAAGAGGAAACTTGGGATTTGTATGCTCAAAATTTCTCAGGATTGGTAGTGGCTCCAACTGGTTTTGGAAAAACATTCTCGGTATTTTTAGCAGTTGTCAATGATTTCCTTAATCAACCCGAAAGTTTCAAAAAAGGGCTACAATTGCTTTGGATAACTCCACTTCGTTCGCTTTCCAAAGACATTGCAAAAGCGATACAAACCGCCATTGACGAAATCGGATTGGATTGGACCGTTGGCGTAAGAAACGGCGACATTTCCGTATCAGAAAAGCAAAAACAAACCAAAAACATGCCCGAAATTTTGGTAGTAACTCCAGAAAGTTTGCATTTGCTTCTCGCTCAAAAATCTAAAACCAAATTTTTTGAAAATCTACAATGTGTTGCCGTTGATGAATGGCACGAATTGCTTTCTTCAAAACGAGGTGTGATGATAGAATTAGCACTTTCGCAT
>CAZHCK010000126.1:0-4865 GCA_964530915.1 uncultured Cloacibacterium sp.
TTTTAGAAAATAAATTGGGCTGAAGATGATACAGCATCGCCAACTGAGATAGCCGAATCGTAGGAAAAGAAGGAGGCATTAACCGCAGAAATTTTACTGGAAAAGTTTGTTCTGAAATTTTAAATTTAGTTTTCAGGAATTCAAACTCTCTCTTCCATTTTTGACTTGTTTCGGTTTCTTTTTCTAATAGATTTCCTTTCCCAAAAAGTAAACTTTCTAGCTGAAATTGATTTTGTGAAATTTTTTGAATGACTTTAAAATCAATGTTTTCTGCAATGTTTTGATAAATTTCTGCATTTACTTTTAATCCAAAACTGTAGGCCAGTTTTTGAAATAAAACAGCTTCGTAATTATTTTTAGATTGAGCCAAAAGATGTTCAATTTCTATAGATTTTTCATCTAATTTTTTGAGTAAAGTCTCTTCTGAAAAAAGAAATGGAATTTTTTGAGCATCAAAAATTTTTTCACACGGAATAAACTGATATTGATTTTCTAAAGCTTGATATTTTGCAAGAATCTCCTCATTAATGTATTCTTTCAGTTCTAAAGTAGAAATTCCAGCTTCTTTGAGTTCTGAAATATCCGTATCATTAAAATAAACAACATGCAGAATTACAGATTGATAGTCTTTTTGGAGGTCATGATTGTGAAAATACCAATCCGAAGATTTCACATGAATTTCTATGTTTCCTGCTAAAACGATGTTTTTCGTTTTAATTTTTGCCAAAGAAAAATCTGGTCCAGAATTGGTGTTCAAGGTTCCAAAATCTAGAATTTCGATTGGGTTTCCATCGGTATCTTTGAAGTCAAATTTTGAAAATATCTTATACTTCCAAAGATATTGGAGTAAATTTTCGTTCATGGTTGGTTAGTTTTTTAGTTTTATTTTTTCACGCAAAGTCGCAGAGATTTTCGCAAAACGCTGCGTTTAATTATTTGAAAATATGAAGTTTCCGTGTTTAATTAGTTTATCAGAATTACATTTTTTTGTGTTTGAATTAATATTTAATGTGGGATAGATTTCACAATTTAATTTTTCAGAATTGTTTTTACTGTTAAACTTATAGTTTCTTATGTAAATTAATTTTCCCTCAAAAAAATAAAATTCATTTTTATTGCCTCTTTTTCCTCCAATAAACTCTAATATTCCAATAATTTTTTTGTTTATATCTCTATTAATTGAAAAGCTATAGGACTTATTTTCCGAATAACCTTCATGAATTTCTCCAAAATTTCTACTTGAAAAACTATTCACATAAATGTCAATTTGGTTTTTATCCAATTCTTGAGACAAAGTCAAGTTATAAGCAAGAAGCAAAATCAAAATGATAATTTTTTTCATGGTTAGTTTTTTAGTTTTATTTCCCGCAGATTTACTTTTTGTAGAATCTACGAGAATGATTGTTAAGCCATTTTATGAAATTCTTCTAGCGTTTCTTCATACATTTTTTCATAAATCGGAAGAATATTGACCAAGTCAAATTCTAATGCTCTTGCTTTTGCATTTTTCTTAATCTTTGACAGAAGTTTATCGTCCGAAAGCAATTTTATCGCATAACTTGCCATGGCTTCTACATTTCCTACTTCTGCTAAAAATCCAGTTTCTCCCTGAATATTTACCTCTGGGATTCCGCCTGCATTACTCGAAATTACTGGCGTTTCTGCAGCCATTGCTTCTAATGCTGCCAAACCGAAACTTTCCTGTTCAGAAGGCAATAAAAACACGTCTGCAAACTTCAGAATTTGGTATAAATTATCTACTTTTCCGAGCAGTTTAATTTTATTGATGAGGTGTGGATTTTCATTGATAAATTCATTGATGACTTCTACATCTGGACCGTCTCCCAAAATCAATAATTTAGATTTTACTGATTTTTCAACTTTGTTGAAAATATCTAAAACGTCTTTAATTCTCTTCACCGGACGAAGATTGGAAACGTGAATCAGAATTTTTTCATCTTCATTGGCAAAATGATTTCTTTGGCAAGTTTTTAAATCTTCAAATTCTGTATTGTCAATGAAATTGGTGATGACTTCAATCTCTTTGGTGATTTTAAAAAATTTCAAAGTATCACTTTTCAAACTTTCAGAAACCGTGGTGATTTTATCAGAATGATTAATTGAAAACTCTACCGCATGTTTGTAACTTGGGTGTTGACCAACCAAAGTGATGTCTGTTCCGTGAAGCGTTGTAACTAGCGGAATATCAGCGTTTTCTTCTTTTAGCATTTGCTTGGCGAAAAATGCTGCATAAGCATAAGGAATGGCATAATGCGCATGTAAAATATCTAATTTATACAATTTTACCACTTGATAAATCGTGGAAGAAAGTGCAATATCAAACGGTTGATGTTTGAACAAAGGATAAGTCTGTACATTTACTTTGTGGAAGAAAATGTTTGGGTCTGTCATGTCTAATCTTGCAGGCAACTCAGATGAAATGAAGTGCACTTCATAGCCTTTTTTGGCAAGAGACATTCCGAGTTCTGTGGCTACGATACCGCTACCACCATATGTTGGATAACAAAGGATTCCTATTTTCATATTATTGCGAGTGAAACAAATTACTTCATTTCTGTTTTATTGTTTTTGGTTTCTTTCTTTTATATAGTGTTTTATAAATAAAATTTTGTCTTTTAAGTTTCCATTAGAATTTTTATCAGCAATGTCTAATAAGAATTTGGAATTTTCATCAAATTTAATTTCCTCAGACCATAAAATTTGATCAAGTAAATCCAAACCTAAATCCATTACATTTTTATCGTTCAGAAATTCTTCAATCCATTTAAATGAATTTTTATTTCCTATGTTTTTAATTAACCTTACTGCATCTCTTGATTTTTCACCTTCTGAAGTTGTGTAAATTTCATAACATTTTTCAGATGCTCTTTCAGAATTTAATACTTGTAAACAATTCAATGCAATTTCATTTCCAACATTATAATTTATTATACATTCTACAGCATCATCTATCCATAAATCTCCTAAAATTAATTCTAATGCATTTTTCCCATTATTAGAACTTCCAATTTCTGAACCATTTTCCTGTAAAGAACTAAGTTCGAGAGCAATTTGTTCCCAATTAGTTTTCATATTAATTGTGGTATTATTTTTTACTTCTCAATTCCACTACCTGCTTTCAAATTTTCATTCACAATTACAGGTAATTTTCCTTGGATTTTTGTTTTTCCTAATAATGCTTTTGATGTGGCTTTCATAGATAAATCATTGTTTTCATAACTTACCAAAACCGTAGAAATTGTAGAAAGGTCTACATCTTTCAGAGCGTAAGGTGAACCGAAAACGTCTAAAATAATATTCAGCTTTTTGCTTAATTCTGCCAAAATATCTTTGCTTTCCTGCGAAATTTTATAAGGTTTGTAAGCCGTAGAATTATCTTTGTGGAAACCAACTATCACTGTAGAATTTTCTGGAATTTGAGTGATTTCAGCTTTTGAAATTACTTTTACAGTAGTTTCTAAATTCAAGTTATCTGCAAAAGTTTGAAAAGGCGCTTCTTCCAAAGGAAGATAGTAATATGTTTTACTGCAATTTAATGGTAAAAGATTTTTTTCGTCTTTCAACAAAGTGATTGCATTGGCGTATAATTTCTCGGTAAGTTCTGCGTGAGAAGAATTGTTGAGGTCTTCTTTTATGTTTTCAGGATTGATTGGTTTAAGATTTTGTAATCCCAATAAATATTTGGTTTTCAAAATTTTCTTTACGCTTTCTGCGAGACGGTTTTCGGTGATTTCTCCTTTTTCTAAAGCTGATTTTATCAATGCTTTTCCGTTCGGAACGTCTTGTGAAAAAAGCATAATATCATTCCCTGCTTTGAAAGCTCTCAAATCTAATTCACCCGCAGGAAATTTTTTCGCTACAGCATTCATATTCAAAGCATCGGTGATGATTAAACCATTGTATTGATGTGATTTTTTGAGCAAGTTGGTAATGATGTCATAAGAAACAGAAGCGGGAATTTCAGGCTGTTTTTCTAGAGCAGGAACATATAAATGGGCTACCATAACTCCGCCAATTTTTTTATCTAACAAAGCTTTGAAAGGTGCTAACTCTATAGCATTTAATCTTTCTAAATGGTGTGAAACCACGGGTAAATCTAAGTGAGAATCAGTATCTGTATCGCCATGACCAGGGAAATGTTTCATAGAAGCGAGAACGCCATTGTCTTGCAAACCTTGCGCATAAGCTAAACCTTTCGCAATCACATTATTGATGTCTGACCCGAAACTTCTGTTGCCAATAATAGGATTTGAAGGATTGGTATTCACATCTACCACTGGCGCGAAATCCCAATAAATACCCATTCTTTTACAATCTTCAGCAATTTTAGAGGTCATTTCGTAAATCAAAGAATTGTCTTGAATGGCTCCTAAAGTCATAGCCCAAGGAAATTTATGCGCGGCAGGAAATCTTTGGAACAATCCCCATTCTCCATCAATGCCAATCATCATTTTTACTTTAGATTTCCCTTGAAATTCATTCAGTAATTGTATATGTTTTTCAGCGTTGTCTTGCATGAGAATCAAACCACCAATTTTTTCTTTTTCTACGAGATTTCTAATTTTCTGAATTTCTTCTTCTCCACGATTGTTGTACAAAGCTACAATGTATAATTGCCCTATTTTTTCGTCTAAAGATAATTGTTGATACAAAGAATCAGCATATTTTTCGGCTTTTTGCTCTAAATTTTTTGGAGCATTTTTGGGAAAATACTGTGCCGAAAGATTCGCGAAAATTAAAATGAATAAATAAGTGAATATATTTTTGATGAATTTCATAAAAACAATGTTATTCAACAAAAATACAAACATATTTTTGTGATTGCTATAGAAATAATATATTTC
>CAZHCK010000127.1:0-4737 GCA_964530915.1 uncultured Cloacibacterium sp.
ACTTAATAAAATAAAGTATAAATTTGTACAATAATTATGATTTAAAAAATAGATAATATGATCAAGATACAAGCAGAATCAAAATTGCCTACAGATTTTGGAAAGTTCAAAATTGTAGCATTCTCAGAATCACAAGAAGATTGGATGCCACATATTGCATTAATTTCTGAGAATACAGATTTTAACGGAGTGGTAAACGTAAGAATTCATTCAGAATGTATTACGGGAGAGATTTTTCATTCTCAAAAATGCGAGTGTGGTCAACAATTAGACGCATCTATGAAATATATAGATGAAAATGGTGGAATTATTTTATATCTTCGTCAGGAAGGTAGAAATATTGGGATTATCAATAAAATAAAGGCTTATCAGTTGCAAGAATTGGGACTTGATACGGTAGAAGCTAATCTTCAGTTGGGTTTACCAGCAGATGATAGAGATTTTAATGTAGCCATAGAAATTCTGAATATTTTAGGCGTTAAAAAAATTAACCTTTTAACGAATAATCCCGAAAAATTAAGTTTTGTGGAAAATAGTAATATCCAATTGGTAAAGAGAATTCCACTGAATATTAAGGCTAATCATATCAATAAATCATATTTAGAAGTCAAAAAAAGTTATTTTGGACATCAATTAGAAGAAGCATTATCATCAATATAAAAAATTAAATACCCTTGAAAACAACAGTAATTATTGGTTCCGGATTTTCTTCGCTAGCTTCTGCTTGTTATATGGCAAAAGCGGGTTACAATGTGACAGTTTTAGAAAAAAATGAACAATTAGGAGGAAGAGCTTCCATGATGGAAATTGATGGCTATAAGTTTGATATGGGCCCAAGTTGGTACTGGATGCCAGATATTTTCGAGAGATTTTTTGCAGATTTTGGTAAAAAAGTTTCAGATTATTATGAGCTAGAAAAACTTTCACCAGCTTACAGAGTGGTTTTTGGTAAAAATGATTACATTGACATCGAAGATACTCCAGAAAAAATCATTGAAACTTTCGAAAGAATAGAACCAGGCAGCGGAAAACATCTGAAAAAATTCATGGATGAAGCTCAAGAAAACTACCGAATTGCGATGCAGGATTTGGTGTATAATCCAGGTTTATCATTGCTAGAATTGGTTTCTGTAGAAAGTGCTAAAAGATTAAATTTATTTGTTAAAAATATTTCTGAGCAAGTAAGAAAGGAAATCAAAAATCCTAAATTGAGAAGTATTTTAGAATTTCCGGTACTATTTTTAGGGGCAAAACCAAATAAAACTCCAGCTTTCTACAATTTTATGAATCATGCAGATTTCGGTTTGGGAACTTGGTATCCGAAAGGTGGTTTCAATGCAGTTGCACTTGGAATGGTGAAACTGGCCAAAGAATTAGGTGTAGAATTTCATGTGAATGAAGAGGTGGTAGGAATAGATTATGAAAATAATCAAGCCAAAAAAATCAGAACTCAAAACGGAGTTTATGAAGCCGATGTTTTCATTTCTGGAGCAGATTATGCACACACCGAAAAATTACTCAACGGAAACCGAAATTACAGTGAAGAATATTGGCAAAAGAAAACCTTTGCGCCGAGTTCATTCTTATATTATGTAGCTTTTAACAGAAAAGTGAACCATCTTTTGCATCATAATTTGTTCTTTGATACAGATTTTGAAGAGCATGCTAAAGAAATTTATGATACCAAAGTATTGCCAAAACAACCTTTGTTTTATGCTAATTTTTCGAGCAAAACAGATGATTCTCTTTGTGAAGAAGGTAAGGAAGTTGGTTTTTTCTTGATTCCAGTTGCGGTAGATTTAGAAGACAACGAAGAAATTCACGAAAAATATTTCCAATTGATTCTCGATAGAATTAAAAAATGCACAGGAGAAGATTTAAGTGATGCCATAGTTTTCAAAAAATCATTTGGTGTAAAAGATTTCAAAGAGCGTTATCATTCTTGTAGAGGAAACGCTTATGGTTTGGCAAATACCTTATTACAAACATCGGTTTTAAGACCAACGATTAAGAATAAAAAATTGAAAAATTTCTTTTATACAGGGCAATTAACAGTTCCAGGACCTGGAGTTCCACCTGCATTGATTTCAGGAAAAGTAGTGACAGATTATATTCTAAAGAACAATTAGTCTGTTGAAAATTTTGTTAGACTCAATTTTAAACCACACAAAACACAAGAAAAATGAATAATTTTCAAATTTTTAATCACATTTCTGGTTTAACCTCGAAAATGGTTACCGAAAAATACAGCACTTCGTTTTCTAGAGCTTCTACTTTGTTTAAGCCAGAGATTCGTCAGCATATTTATAATATATATGGTTTCGTGCGTTTTGCAGACGAGATTGTAGATACTTTTCATGATTATGACAAAGCAAAATTGCTAGATGAGTTCGAGAAAAACTACAGAGATGCATTGGAAAATGGTATTTCATTGAATCCAATTCTTCATTCTTTTTGTACTACACAAAGAGAAAAAAATATTCCTCAGCATTTGGTAGATGCATTTTTGCACTCTATGAGAATGGATTTGGGCGATATCAAGGATTTGAATGACGAAAAATACAATGAATATATCTACGGAAGTGCAGAAGTAGTTGGGTTAATGTGTTTGAAAGTCTTTGTAGATGGCAATGAAGAAGAATATCAAAAACTGAAACCTTATGCACAAAGTTTAGGAGCGGCGTTCCAAAAAATCAACTTTTTAAGAGATATTTCTGCAGATTATACAGATTTAGGAAGAACTTATTTCCCAAATGTGAATTTCAGAAATTTTTCTCAACAGGATAAATTAGAAATCGAAAAAGACATTGCTAAAGATTTTGAACATTCTTTAATTGGTATTAAAATGTTGCCTATGTCTTCTAGATTAGCGGTTTTTATGGCATATAAATACTACACCAATTTATTCAAGAAAATTAAAAAATGTAAGCCAGAAATATTGATGCACAAAAGAATCAGTGTTTCTAATGCGAGAAAAGTTTATCTTTTTGGAGAGATGATTTTGTTTAAAAATCTTAACTTCGTAAGATAAATTTAAAATCTATGAAAAAGTTAGTTCTTGTATTTTTATTGTTTTGCAGTTTTATCAATGCACAAAGTTTAGTAGAGTTAAGAGGTTACCTTCAAAAAGGAGAAAACTCAGAAGAAGTAAGCAAAACCCTTATTTCAAAATCTAAAAATGCGTATGAAACAACTAAAAAGCCTATTTATATGGCATTTTATGCGGTAGGTAATTTTTTTATGGCAAAACACGCATCTAATCCTTTGAATAAATATTCTTATTTCAATAAAGGGAAAAAGTTGCTTGAAGATGCAATTAAAAAAGAGCCCAACAATATAGAAATCAGATTAATGAGATTAATTTCTCAAGAAAAAACACCAAGTTTTTTGGGTTACAATAAAAATATAGAATCAGACCGAAACTTCATTATTAAAAACTATAAAAACTCTGATGATGAAAATCTAGTGAAATTCATCAAAAACTATTTAAAAATTTAAAATTAAAAAATGGAAGCATTGCAAAATTTTTTCATCACGTTAGGCGTTTTCGTTACCATGGAAGGTATTACTTGGCTCACGCACAAGTATATTATGCATGGTTTAGGCTGGTACTTTCACGAAGATCATCACCAACCAGGTTATCCTCATGTTTTTGAAAAAAATGATTTCTTTTTTGTGATTTTTGCAATTCCTAGTATTCTATTATTCTATTTCGGGACGGTAAATGGAATTAACTATCTTTTTTTCATCGGACTAGGAATTTTACTATACGGAATGGCTTATTTTTTAGTGCATGATGTTCTCATTCACAGACGTTTTAAATGGTTTGATAAGACCAATAATTGGTATTTACGCGGATTGAGAAAAGCGCACAAAATGCATCATAAACATCTTGGGAAAGAAGAAGGAGAGTGTTTCGGAATGCTTTTCGTGCCTTTGAAATACTTCAAAGAAGCAATGAATTCAAAAATAACTTAATCCATTTTTCTTATTGAATTTACTGCTTAATTATTCATTAATTTAAAATCAAAGTTTTGCAACAGTATTATTACATAGCTCTGGATATCTTGAGTTTCAGCATTCCTTTTATCTTCAGTTTTGAGAAAAAATGGATGAATTTTATCCGTTTTTGGAAGCCTTATTTTTTGGCAATCATCACGGTGGGAATTTTCTTTATTCTATGGGATATTTATTTTGCTTACCAAAATGTTTGGGGTTTTAATGACGAATATTTAATGGGAATCAGATGGTTTAAATTGCCACTCGAAGAATGGTTGTTTTTCTTGCTCATTCCTTATTCCAGCAATTTTATTCACTATTCTTTAGAATATTTCTTTCCAAAATTACAGTTGACCAAAAAATTGACACAATGGATTTCTGTTCTTCTATTAATCGTAAGTGCAAGTGTTTTTGCCACCAATTTAGATAGAATTTACACCGCAGCAAGTTTTGGTTTGTTTGCATTATTGATGATTTTCCAAATTTTTTATCAATGGGAATATGCACGAAAGTTTTACATCAGTTTTGTGCTGATTTACGTGCCGTTTTTCTTTGTTAATTCTGCTTTAACAGGAAGTTATTCAGAAAATCCAGTAGTCTTTTATGACAACAATGAAAACCTCGGAATCAGAGTGGGAACGATGCCTTTAGAAGATAGTTTTTACTGTTTTTCGATGCTTTATGGAAGTGTTTTACTGTTTGAATATTTTAGAAGAAAATGGAACTATTCTCTATCAA
>CAZHCK010000128.1:0-4714 GCA_964530915.1 uncultured Cloacibacterium sp.
AAAATGTTGAAACAAATTAGCAGAATAATAATTGGAGAAAATAAAATAGAAAATGGCGGAAAATAATGCCCGATAATATTTAAACCAACCAGTAACGCTAAGTTTAAGCTAAAAATCTTCAAATGATTATACATGGTAATAAAGATATAAAAAAATCTCTCAAAATTTTTGAGAGATTTCTATTTTAAAGTTTCTAAGAATTATAGTGAATAATTAGGAGCTTCTTGGGTAATAATTACATCGTGAGGATGAGATTCTTTAAGACCAGAACCTGTAATCATTACCATTTTTCCGTCTTTTTGTAAAGTTTCGATATCTTTTGTTCCGCAATAACCCATTCCAGCTCTAATTCCACCAGTTAATTGGAAGATAACGTCTTCTAATTTTCCTTTGTAAGGAACTCTTCCTTCAATTCCTTCTGGAACAAATTTTTTAGCTTCACTTTGGAAATATCTTTCTTTTCCACCACGTTTCATAGCAGAAAGACTTCCCATTCCTTGGTAAGATTTGAATTTTCTACCTTGGAAAATAATTTCTTCACCTGGTGCTTCTTCCGTTCCTGCTAAAAGTGAACCTAGCATTACTGCACCAGCTCCAGAAGCGATGGCTTTTACAATATCACCAGAAAGTTTAATTCCACCATCTGCAATTACGGCTACATTATATTCTTTAGCTTTTTCGTAAACGTTATAAATCGCCGAAAGTTGAGGGACACCAACTCCAGCAACAACTCTTGTAGTACAAATAGAACCAGGTCCAACTCCTACTTTTAACACGTTAGCTCCAGCTTTGATTAAAGCTTCAGCTGCATCTGCTGTAACAATGTTTCCGCCTACAATATCTAAATCTGGAAAAGCATTTCTAATTTCTGTAATTTTATCGAGAACACCTTTAGAATGACCATGCGCTGAATCTACTGCGATAATATCTACACCAGCTTCTACTAATGCAGCAACTCTAGTCATCGTATCATCTCCTACACCAACTCCAGCTCCTACGATTAATCTTCCGTTTTGGTCTTTATTGGCTTGAGGATATTCTAACTGATTGTCTATATCTTTTATGGTAATTAATCCTACTAAATGATTTTCTGAATCTACAATCGGTAGTTTTTCTATTCTATTTTTCAGTAAAATTTCTTTGGCTTGCTCTAAATTGGTAGATTTATCAGAAGTGATAAGATTTTCTTTGGTCATCAATTCTTCTACTTTTGCAGAAAGATTTTCTTGATATTTTACATCACGATTTGTGATAATTCCAATTAATTTATTGTCTGTATCTACTACTGGAAGTCCAGAGATTTTATATTTCGCCATAAGTTCCTTAGCTTCAGCTAAAGTGTGATCTTTAGAAAGCGTAACAGGATCAGCAATCATTCCGTTTTCTGAACGTTTTACACGGTTTACTTGTGCCGCTTGTTCTGGGATAGGCATATTTTTATGAATAAAACCTAAACCTCCAACTCTGGCAATAGCAATAGCCAAATCTGCTTCTGTAACGGTATCCATCGCTGCGGAAACAATAGGAACATTAAGCGTGATTTTGTCTGAAATTCTAGATTTAAGAGAAACTTGATTGGGTAAAACTTCTGAGTAAGAAGGGATAAGAAGCACATCATCGAAAGTGATGGCGGTTTCTACGATTTTGTTGTGAATAGACATCTTTACTTTCTTTGCAAAATTAAACGTTTTTTTTTAATCATGAAAATTAAATTTTCTTAATAAAAAAGCTTCCTAAATTTTAGGAAGCTTTTATCTATTTTTAAGATAAATCCACATGGATTTATTAAGGATTTCGTTTTTTTCCGGATTGATTCCTTTTAGAACAACCCAATATGTTCCTGAAGGAAGTTTTTGGTTGGCATTGTTTTTCCCGTTCCAATAAAATGGTTTTCCTACACTATATTCATAGACTTTTACCCCGTTTTTGTCAAAAATATTGACCATCAAATCTTGATAGTTCTCAAGAGATTCGAAACTCCAAACATCATTATATCCATCATTGTTAGGAGTAAAAGTATTGATGAATTCTGAAGGATCAGGTTCATCAGTTGGAGGTAATTTGGGTTGATTGAGTTTAATTTCTAAAATTTTTGAACAATTATTGGCATTGGTAATTTTTACAAAAGCATTTTTTTGTATCGTGATGAAATTACTTGGATTGGTAATTTCGTTAGTACTATTAATAGTGCTGGTTTTATAAAATTTAAAATTTAAATTGGCATCACTATTCAATGCAGTAGATTGATAAAGATTGTAAATAAATTTATTTTTATCTATTCCGATAGGGTCTATTGGCGAAATAAGAGCGAAATTGGGGTTCTCGTAAACGGTAAATTTTGCGGTGATAATTTCATAGAAGCCATTATCAGAGGTTATTTTGTAGACAACTCTATTTACTCCAGAAAAAGATTCTGCAATATTTATCTGTAAGTCTGTTCCTACTATTTTTACAGTTCCATCGAGTGGAGGTGTTAAAATTTCAACTTTTTTGATTTCAAATTTTGTATTGGGCGGACTAAATTCTGGAGAAATGAAAAGTTCTTTTCCTGCGCAAATATTATTCACTTGTGTTTCGGTAATGGAGTAAGGACAATCATTGACGACAATCTCATTGGTCAATAAGTTAAAATTCTCATAACCATAAGTAAGTTTACAGCGGTATGTTCCTGCTAAAGTAGGGGTAAAGTATTGTGAATTAGCTCCCGCAATATCTACTCCGTTTCTTTGCCATTGAATTTTTTCAAAATCTATGTTACTTACACTTAAAATAACCGTTTCCTGAATACAATTCCCGTTTTTAGTAATAAAAGGATCATTAGAAAAACTGGTAAAATAACCAGCATGACCCGCAAAAGTAGGTAAACCAGAGATGGCTCCAGTAACTAAATTCCCGTTGCTGCTGATTTTAGCATCTCCAGTAAAATCTTTGATGAGGTAATATTCTAGAAAATCATTTCCTATGATATTAAAAGGACCAAAAGAAGAACTGATATTGGTGTCGTTGAGTTGAGTGTTTTTATTTTTTTCGGCAATGATGAGCACATCCGTGTCAAAATTTTGTTGACCGATTTTATCTAAATCCTGTAAATAATTGATTGTACCAGATTTATTTTTGTCAAGAGGGGGAACTAGAGCGTATCCATAACTCAAAAACGAATAATCTACC
Organism: uncultured Cloacibacterium sp.; assembly: GCA_964530915.1. Lineage (GTDB taxonomy): Bacteria > Bacteroidota > Bacteroidia > Flavobacteriales > Weeksellaceae > Cloacibacterium. The sequence goes on from CAZHCK010000128.1 coordinate 3,169, forward strand.
TTGTCTTGGAATTTATTAGAGCCAGACATAATTTGGTAAACATAAGCAGGAAGAGAGGTTTTAATGTGAATGCCATTATTTACAAAATTTTTACTCTGAACCAAAAAGTGTTCACCTTTATTGATGGAGGTGATAGGTTGCGCATCTCCATTTAGAAAAATCTTTGTGTTATCTTGTGTAGCGATTACCAATGCTTTTTCGATGCCTTTTTTGAGGTCAGATTTTCCTTTCTGAAAATAGTATTCTGTGCCAACGTTTTTGATGGGCAAATTTTGATCATACATGATGTTTCCACCTTCATAACTTCCTGTTCCATTAATTCCTCCATTATTGATGACAATGGGTTTATCTGAAACGATAGAAGCACCTACAAAAGTATTAATGTACTCATTATCATAAAGATCATAATTGTCCCTTTTTAAAATTGAAGCCACAAAAGTTTCTCCTCGATTAAGGGTGAATTCTAAAAATTTGGGGGTAGATTTATCAGAGAAGCTAATTTTATTGCTGTATCCGAAGATTTTTATTTTAGTATTATCATGGTAAGCCATGATAGAAGTTTGCATATTAGTGGTCTGGAAGCCTTCGTACAAACTTATAGGTGGATTGGCGTTTTTAAAATCTTTTCCTAATGCAGATTTACCTTTAGAGGTGATGATTTCTGTATAACTCGTAGAAAATGAGATTCTCATATCTGCAAAGAAACTTTTTTCTCCGGCAACGTAGATTCCGCCATCTACAACTTTCATGGCAAGATTTGCAGACAAGAAGATGTGCTCAAAAGGTACAGAAAATTTCAGAGGTTTATCTCTGCTGATAGTGGTTTCAAGCAAAAATGATTTACCTCCATAAATTCTTATTTTAAAATCTTCTTCGTGAGGTGTAGAAATATAGAGTTCTGCTTTCTCTGGAATAGGCTTATACGATTTAGGAATATGAAAAGAAGGAAACCAATGTTCTAAATCTAATTGCGCTTTGACAGGAATTGCTGAAAAAGTAAAAAAGATGAAGAATATGATAAATTTTCTAATCATTCGTTAAAGATAAGAAAATTAATTCCGGTTTTTTACAATAATCCAATTTTTATAAGTAACCTTAGTGTTGGTATCAGGCTCTGTCCATTCTAAAACATACCAATATGTTCCCGTGATGATACTTCTTCCGTTTTCTGTTCCATTCCAAATGTAATTGGATTGTTTTTCGCTAGAATACACTTTTTTACCAAATCTATCAAAAATAGAAATTTTCACGTCTTTTTTCACTCGTAAATCTGAGTAATCTAGGACGTCATTTATTCCATCACCATTTGGAGTAATGGCATTGATGAGATTAATAATGGAAAATTCATATTCTATAGGAGTACAAATATTAGCGTCTCGTACATAGACTTTTTGCACGCCACGTCTTAAATTATCAAAGAAATTGGATTTTTGCCAATTGATTTGGTCTAGAGAATATTCATAAGGCGCAGTTCCGCCCGAAACATTTACAGTAATGCTGTTCCCTTGTTCTATCACGCTGTCAATAGTAGGTTCAGACGCAGCGA
>CAZHCK010000129.1:0-4416 GCA_964530915.1 uncultured Cloacibacterium sp.
GCTAATACTCTAAATTGAAATAAATAATTTAAAAATCAAGTTTCAGGAAAACTTAAAAAAAACTTACATTTGTATTTTATACCTCATGCTGAATAAAATTCTCATATTTCCGCTCATTGTATTGATCAAAATATATCAATATGGAATTTCTCCGTGGTTGGGAAAAAACTGCAGATATGAACCTACTTGTTCGCATTATACATTGGAAGCACTAAAAGTTCACGGACTTTTTAAAGGAATTTATCTCAGCGCAAAGAGAATTTCTAGCTGTCATCCTTGGGGTGGAAGTGGTTACGATCCTGTTCCGCCCAAAAAAGAGCATCAACATTAAAAAAATACTAACAAATCAATAAAAATATATGAATTTAGCTACGCTATTATATTTCACTTGGGATCCTTCTAAAGGAATAGAAATCGGGACTTTTACCTTACATTATTACAGTTTAATGTTTGTATTAGCCTTCGGAATTGGTTACTATTTATTTGTAAAAATGTTTAAAATAGACCACGAAAGCGAAAAAAGTTTAGACACCATTTTCACTTGGACTTTAATCGGAACGATTCTCGGTGCAAGATTAGGCCACGTAATTTTCTATCAACCAGAATTATTTAAACAAGATTTCTGGAGTGTTTTTTTGCCTATTCAGACAGTTCCAGAATTTAAATTCACAGGTTTTTCAGGACTTGCAAGTCACGGTGCGGCGATTGTTTTGGTAGTTTCTACCATTATTATTGCGATAAAAGTTTTGAAGAAAAATCCACTTTGGTTATTAGATAGATTGGCAATTACTGTGGCTTTAGCTGGATTTTTCATCAGAATGGGAAATTTTTTCAACTCAGAAATCGTAGGAAAACCAGCACCAGATTCACCATTTGCGGTATTATTTCCTCAACAAAGTATGGAATATGGAGAAATTGTTCCACGTTATCCTACTCAACTGTTTGAAGCTTTTTCTTATTTGGCATTATTTTTTATAATGTGGGGAATTTATCTTTACACTAAGAAAAAATACAGTCAAGGTTGGCTTTTCGGGTTTTTCTTTGCTGTACTTTGGACCATCAGATTTTTAGTAGAATTCTTAAAAGAACCTCAAGGAGAAGAAAAAATTACCCTTGGAATTCTCAATACAGGTCAGGTTTTATCCATTCCATTGGTCATTATAGGATTAGCGGTAATGCTTTATTCTAAAAATTTCAAATACGAAGACCAATTTTAACATCATAAAAAAAGGGAAACAGTAAATTGTTTCCCTTTTATTTTTGTAAATATTTAAAGACTTCGCCAATATGCTGAATAACATCTGAAGCAAGCATCGCTTCTTTAGAATATTTTTCCGCTGTGAAATCTGCAGCTTTCCCATGAAGCCAAACACCAAAAATCGCTGCATTTTCAGGTGAATAACCTTGTGCTAAAAACGAGGTGATAATTCCCAATAAAATATCTCCACTTCCACCTTTTGCCAAGCCAGAGTTTCCTGTAATGTTATAAAATACGTTTCCTTCAGGAGTGATGATTTGGGTATGATGACCTTTGAGAACGATATAAATTTTCAAATCCTGAGCTTTAGATTTGGCTAATTCTAATTGTTCAAAAGAATCTTTGGATTCTCCAAAAAGTCTAGAAAACTCTTTAGGATGAGGCGTAATAATTGAATTTTTTGGAATTAATTTTAAATTTTCTGAATTTTTGGAAATCAAATTCAACGCATCTGCATCTAAAGTCAAAGGTTCATTATAATTTTTGAGAAAATGCATTAATTTCTCCTCAGTTTCGTAATCTGTTCCCAATCCAGGGCCTATTCCATATGTGAAATCATTCTCTACCGAAAAATTTTTAATAAAATCTTCTCCACCGTATAAATACATGGCTTCTGGACAAGTGGTTTGCAGAATTTCGTAACCACATTTTGGCGCCAAAATATAAGTTAAGCCACTCCCAGAATACAAGGCTGCCTTCGTGGCCAAAACCGCAGCTCCTATTTTCCCAAAACTCCCCGCTACAATGCATGTTTTGCCATAATTTCCTTTGTGAGAAGTATCTTTTCTTTTTTTATAAATTTTTCTTATGATTTCTTCGTCTATAATATAATGCGGCGTTTCAGTATTTTCTATATATTTTTTACTGATTCCGATTTCTAAAATGTGAATTTTACCACAATATTCGCTGATTTCTGGATGCAAAAATGATTGTTTGCAAAACTGTAAAGACAAAGTTTCATCTGCTTTGAAAACGACCGCATTTTCGGGAATATTCTCATCGGCAAAGACTCCTGAAGGAATATCAATCGCTATTTTATGAGCATGAATTTGGTTGAGTTTTAGAATAATTTTGGCTATTTCACCTTCGATTTTTCTATTTAATCCTGTACCGAACAAAGCATCAATAATAATGGAATCTTCATTAATGAAACTCTCATTAAAATCGGTAAAATCTAGAATTCTGATTCCTAAAAATTCTTTTAATCTATGGTAATTGATTTCCGCATCTTTAGACAATTCCTTTTTCGTTTTATCCAAAAATACATCTACATCAAAACCTTTTTGATAAAGCAATCTAGCCATTGCTAAACCATCTCCTCCATTATTTCCATTGCCACAAAAAATAAGAATATTCTGCGTTTTAAGATATTTATGATGAATGAATTCTGTGCAAGCTATCGCCGCTTTTTCCATTAAATGAACAGAAGCAAGGGGTTCATTTTTGATGGTAAATAAATCTCCATTTTTAATTTGAGCAGCTGAAAAAATTTTCATAACAGGGATTGTGTTTTACAAATTTACAACAAAAAATAATCAATATAGAGACTGTTTTTAGCTAAAATTTTTAACAAATTTCAAAGAATATTTAGATTAAATTTTTACATTTGTTAAAATATAAATTATAAAACTATGGGATTAATAAAAGAATTTAAAGAATTTATTGCTAAAGGAAATGCAATGGATTTAGCAGTAGGAGTAATCATAGGTGCTGCTTTCGGAAAAATTGTTAGTTCATTGGTAGATGATGTCATCACTCCTGCTTTACTAACACCAGCTCTAAAGGCTGCAAACTTAGAAAAAATCCAAGAATTAAAAACTGATGGTGGAATTTTATATGGTAATTTCCTTGCTGCTGTACTCAGTTTCTTGATTATTTCTTTTGTCATCTTTTTATTGATAAAAGGGATTAATGGAATGAAAAAGAAAGAAGAACCTGCTCCAGCTGCACCTGCAGGACCGACACAAGAAGAACTTTTAGCAGAAATAAGAGATTTATTAAAAAACAAATCATAATATAATACAAAAAGAAACTCCGAAAATTTTCGGAGTTTTTTTATTATGAAATTTTTAAAATACTTGCAACCTGCATCGCCAATTCTTCGCCAATTCTGTCTTGGGCTTCTAAAGTAGACGCTCCAGTGTGAGGCGTTAAAGAAATTTTAGGATGAGTAAGAATTTTTTCTGATGGTGTAGGTTCATTCACGAAAACATCTAATCCCGCAAAAGAAACTTTACCAGCGTCTAATGCTTCTATTAAGGCTTCTTCATCTATTACTCCACCTCTTGCACAATTGATTAACGCTACTCCATCTTTCATTTTAGCGATTTCTTCTTTGCCGATAATCGCAGATTTTTGAGCAGGAACGTGAAGCGTAATAAAATCCGCTTTTTTTATCACTTCTTCAAAAGGTTCAGTTACAATTTCTATATCGATATATTGATTGTTATAGAAATCTAATCTAATACTCGTTTTATCTATCATTAGATCAGAAGCGATGACTTTCATTCCTAATCCTAGTGCGATTCTTGCGACTTCTTGACCAATTCTACCCAATCCAACAATACCAATGGTTTTCCCTCTTAATTCTAAGCCTTTTTCATAAGATTTTTTAAGTTTCGCAAATTCTGTTTGACCCGAAACTGGCATTTTTCTATTAGAATCTTGTAAAAATCTACATCCTGTAAATAAATGTGCAAAAACCAATTCTGCCACGCTTTCAGAGGAAGCAGCTGGTGTATTGATTACATGAAGTCCTTTTTCTCTAGCGTATGCAACTTCTATATTATCCATTCCTACTCCACCTCTTCCTATGATTTGTAGAGATGGGCAGTTGTCTATGATTTCCTTAGTCACCTTTGTTGCGCTTCTTACCAAAAGTGTTCTAATTTTTTCTGCATTGATGTAAGAAATAAGCTCTTCTTGAGGAACTTTTTCCGTAATTACAGTGAAACCTTTTTCTTCTAAAGCATTGATTCCTGACAGTGTTAATCCATCATTTGCTAATACCTTCATTTATATTTTTTTTAGATTAATCATTAAAATTTTAGAATCTATAAATTCTTGTTGCTCAAAAATTTTGTCTTTAACAAGAATTTCAGTAGCAGCATTTGTATTTAATGCTCCAATATCTGATTTTCAAGTTGCAAAGTTAGAGA
>CAZHCK010000130.1:0-4220 GCA_964530915.1 uncultured Cloacibacterium sp.
TTCATAGAAATTCTTCTCATCAATGCAGTTTCATCGATTATTTACACGTATTTTAAAAATATAAATCCTGAAAAAACAGACCAAGTTATAGACTTTTACAAAACTTTGAGTCCTGAAAAAAATTCTATCATCTCTTCATGGAAAAAACTGAACGTAAAGTTTAGTTCAGCATTAGAAACCCAAGCGTTTTTGTATCATCATAAACATTTATGCTCATACAAAAACTGCTTGAATTGTAGTATTGGTCTGAAAATTTTAAAGAATTAATTTTTCAATCTCGGGTGTATTAATTTGGCAACAGTAGAAGTCCAGCCTGTTTGGTGGGAAGCTCCTACTCCACGACCATTGTCTCCATGAAAATATTCGTAGAACATAACGTAATTTTTGAAATGTTCGTCATGGTTTAATTTATCAATCTTCCCATTGAAAGCACGATTTCCGTCTTTGTCTGGCAAGAAAATATTACACAATCTTTGACTCAAATGATCTGCCACATAATTTAGATTTTGGAAATTTCCGCTTCCAGTAGGAAGCTCTACTTTCAAACTTTCATCGTAATAAAAATAAAATCGCTGAAGACTTTCTACAATTAAAAAATTAATCGGGAACCAAATCGGACCTCTCCAATTGCTGTTTCCGCCAAACATTCGACTATCACTTTCGGCAGGTGTGTAATGTACAACGTGATTGATGCCATTAATTTCTAATTGAAACGGATTTTTTTCATACACTTTTGACATCGAACGAATTCCAAATTCACTCAAAAATTCTTTTTCGTCTAACATTCTATTCAGAATTTTGGTCAATCTCGTTTTTCTCAAAATACTCATGAGATGTTTCCTGCCTTTTCCTTCTACATCCCAATGCGAAACCAATTTGGCTAGTTCTGGTTTATTTTTTAGAATCCAATCCATTCTTTCGGTAAAATTAGGCAGTTTTTGAAGCATTTCGTGTTCTATCACTTCTACTGCAAACATCGGAATCAATCCTACAATACTTCTTAATTTTAAAGAAATTCCTGTTCCGTCATTAAGTTGCAATACGTCATAGAAAAATCCGTCCTCTTCATTCCAAAGTCCATTTTTTCCTTCACCAAGATTTTCCATGGCTTCTGCAATGTAGAGATAGTGCTCAAAAAACTTAATCGCCATATCTTCATAAACTGGATTATACAATGCCAACTCCATAGAAATTCTCATCATATTCAGGGCAAACATCGCCATCCAAGAAGTTCCATCAGCTTGTTCTAGATATTCCCCATTTTTAAACTGCATATTTCGGTCAAAAGCACCAATGTTATCCAATCCTAAAAATCCTCCACCGAAAACATTTTTCCCGTTTTTATCTTTTCGGTTTACCCACCATGTAAAATTGAGCAACAACTTTTGAAAAACACTTTCTAAGAATTGAATATCTGGTTTTCCGTTGATTTTTTCATCGATTTTAAAAACTCTAAAGGTGCTCCATGCGTGAACTGGCGGATTGACATCTGAAAAATCCCATTCATATGCTGGAAGCTGACCGTTAGGATGCATATACCATTCTTTAGTCAATAATTGCAATTGATTTTTGGCGAAATCTGGATCTAAAATGCTAAAACTCACGCAGTGAAAGGCTAAATCCCACGTTGCAAACCAGGGATATTCCCATTTATCTGGCATAGAAATAATGTCTTTGCAATTCATGTGTTTCCATTCTACATTTCTTACATGATATTCAAAATTCCTTTCCACAGGGAAATTTGGGTCGCCATTTAACCATTTCCCCACTTTATAATGATAAAATTGTTTGTTCCAAAGCAATCCTGCAAAAGCTTGTCGCTGCACATTTTTTTCATCCTCGCAATTGAAATCTTTTTGAATTTCATAATAAAATTCATCAGATTCTTTTTTTCTTAATTCAAAAACCTCATCAAAATCAAAAAAAGCGTTCTCCATTTTATGAGGAGACATTCTAAAATCAAAAGTTTTAGTTTCGCCACCTTCTAAATCCGTATCGATTACAAAAGCCGCTTTAGTTCCGATTTTTTTAGGATTTACCGTATTTTTTTGATGAACGATATGATGGTTAATTCCATCTTTAAAGTATTTATTTTCAGATTTTTTTCCGAATAATTTTTCGGTATTGGTTTCATTTTCACAGAAAAGAATTTTGACTGATTTATCACGAGAGTAAAGTTTTTTCATTCCTAAACTCTCGTGTTCTATTTCTATTTGACCACGATGGCGCGTTGTAAAATTAGGCTTATAATGACCATAACCCCAACTCCAGTTATTTCTGTACCAAAGTGTGGGCAAAATCACCAAAGGTGCTTTTTCTGTATTTCGGTTAGTGACGGTAACTCTGATTAAAATGTCATCATGGTGAATTTTGGCATATTCTATAAAAATATCGAAATATTCATTTTTGTCAAAAATTCCCGTATCTATAATTTCGTATTCTGTTTCCTTATTGCTTCGCTCTGCATTTGTCTTGATTAAATCTTCGTATGGAAAAGCATTTTGCGGATATTTGTACACCATTTTCATGTAAGAATGAGTAGGCGTATTGTCTAAATAATAGAAAATTTCTTTAATGTCTTCACCATGATTTCCTTGATGGTTGCTCAATCCAAAGAAACGTTCTTTGACCATTTTATCTTTTTTATTCCAAAAAGAAAAAGCGAAGCACAAACGTTGCTTGTCATCAGAAATTCCTGCAATTCCTTCTTCTGCCCATCTGTAAGTTCTACTTTCTGCATCATCATGACCAGTCGCTCCCCAAGTATTTCCATCAAAGGAATAATCTTCTCTTACGTTTCCCCACTGTCTATTGCTTACATATGGTCCCCAAGTTCTATAATTTATATCTAGTAATCGTTGTTTTTCAGCATTCATAAACATTATTTTTTAAAATAATATAATGCGAAGGTAGAAAAAAATAAAAACTATAAAATTTCATTTAGATTAATTTTTTCAATGACAATTTCTTATTGTGAAAAAAATGATATAGCTTTGCAAAAGATTTGTTCTTTCATATAATCGAAATGTTATCAAGAAAGGTGGAGAGATTAGACTCTGTGAAACCTTGGCAACCTATCGCGTTTCTGAAACGAGAAAAGGTGCTACATTCTACTCATTTTTGGGATAGATAACACATAAAAACAGTTGATTCCCTCAACTTTTCTTGATAGCATTTCATTTTTTTTAATCACATTGAAATGCAAAATAGCGACATACTTTATCAAAATTTACAGCAAAGAATCCTTGTTCTAGACGGAGCTATGGGAACTATGCTTCAGCGATATCAGTTTACAGAAGAAGATTATCGTGGGGAGAGATTTAAAAATTGGGAATCTCCATTGAAGGGAAATAATGATTTACTTTCTCTTACTCAGCCTCATGCTATTGAAGCGGTACACAGAAAATATTTAGAAGCTGGTGCAGACATCATCGAAACCAACACCTTTTCTGCGACTACCATTGCAATGGCAGATTACCACATGGAAGATTTGGTGTATGAACTGAATTATGAATCTGCAAAAATTGCAAGAAAAGTTTGTGATAAATTCACGGCTTTAACTCCAGAAAAACCAAGATTTGTAGCTGGTTCTATTGGTCCAACTAATAAAACTGCATCTCTTTCTCCGGATGTAAATGACCCTGGTTACAGAGCAATTACTTTTGACGAGTTAAGGATTGCTTACAAACAACAAGCAGAAGCACTTTTAGATGGCGGTTCTGATATTCTTTTGGTGGAAACCATTTTTGATACTTTAAATGCTAAAGCTGCACTTTTTGCCATAGACCAAATTCAAGAAGAAAGAAAAATTAAGATTCCAATTATGGTTTCTGGAACCATTACAGATGCATCTGGAAGAACGCTTAGCGGACAAACTGCTGAAGCATTTTTGGTTTCTATTTCTCATCTTAATTTATTGAGTGTAGGATTTAACTGTGCTTTAGGTGCGAAACAATTGACGCCTTATTTAGAAATCATTTCTAATAATTCTGAATTTTTCATTTCTGCTTATCCAAATGCTGGTTTACCGAATGCTTTCGGTCAATACGATGAATCACCAGAATTCATGGCAGAACAAATCCGTGAATATGCAGAAAAAGGATTGGTAAATATCGTTGGTGGCTGTTGCGGAACAACTCCTGACCACATTGCTGCAATCGCAAAAATTGTTAAAAATTATCAACCAAGAAAAATTAATGTATCAGTATAAACCAATAGTT
>CAZHCK010000131.1:0-4159 GCA_964530915.1 uncultured Cloacibacterium sp.
ATTTTATTCGTATTTACTTGCCTATTTCTTCCGAGTATTTTTACCAAAAAAAATTAAACTATGAGAAGAAAATTTATTTTATCTGCTGTTTCAGCATTGATGATTTCGGCATTTACTTTTGCGCAGGAAGGCAATAATTCTGTAAAATTTAACTTAGGAACTTCTTTTTCCAAACCTGGTGATGAACTGGCAACGGTAGCAATGGATGGTAAAAACATGCAACTCTCCGTAAGTGCAGAAGCTGCAAGATTTTTGAGTTACAAGAAAGATTCTAAATTGGGATTTAGAATTGCAGCAGTAGTAGGTTATGACAATACCCACATTCTTTCTAATGATGCCATTACTCAAATTCAAACGTCTATTCCGAGTATTAAAGGAAGAATTTATCCTCTGAGTTTTAAAGGTTCTGCATTTGATTTTGCAGGATTAGTAACCAAAGAAAAAGATTTAGGAATCGGTTTTCTGGATATTCCTGTGTATTTAATCTTAATTTCTACGGTGAATAGTTTACATTTTGATTATGGAGTTGGTTTCGGAAAACTCAAAGAATCTTCTAATATAGATGATGAAAGTTTTGTAGAAACCACTACTAATAGAACCATGAATTATTTTGGTTGGGGGTTTCAGCCTGTAATATATAATTCGGAAAGCGGGAAATGGTCTGTAAACGCAATGTTTGATTTCGGGAAATTTAAATGGACGAACGGAAACGGAAATACATCGTCTTTTAAAATGAATACAGTAGGATTTGGTGCTCAATATCATTTCTAAAATTTTGAAATCATGAAAAAACGTCTGTTTTCTTTGATTCTTGGATTGGTTTTTACGCTAAATTTTGCCCAAGAAAAAACATTGAATGATATTTTAGTAGGACCTTGGAGAGGTTTTTCTACGGAGCAGATTCCTAATATGGGAGAAGTGAATACTGGCGTTTATATGAAATTGGTTTTTAATGAAAAAATTGATGGAAGTAAAACCGAATATCCTTTTTATGGAACCAATCAAGTAGAATTTATTTACACGAATAATTTTGGAACCAAAACATATTTCGCAACAGTAAATGTGAGTGGAGTTTTTAATGTAAAAGACAAAACACTCTATGTAAATGATGACAGTTTTGCTTCTTATGACGGTTTACCAGATGGAATGAATTGGGAGTTGGGAAAATTTAAAGTCACAGTTTATAGAGACCAAGACCATGCAGGATTTTTCTTGCTAAAAGGAGTAATCTTAGATCCTCAAGGTTATGCAAAATCTGGCAGTAAAGTTTATTACACCACAGATGTGAATTATAATCCGTGGAAACAAAAATATTAAAACACCTATACAATGAAAAAATCTCTATTTATCACGCTATTTCTTATAAGTATTGCTGTTTTTTCTCAAGAAAAATACAAGGCGTCAGATTATTCACTGCCCAATAATGTAAAATCCTACAACACTTTTATTTATAAATATGATGTGGATTTAGGCAAGTATTTTGTCATCGAAAAACACATTAGAATTTTTGAAAAAGGATTACTGAAATTTGACTATGTTTTGGATAATTATTTAGGACGATTTTCTCAAATTAAAAAGTTTGAGTACAATGACCAAAACCAATTGATTTCCATAGAAGAAGCGGAAGATTTCGAAAATCCACAATACTATCCTTATCAAGATTTTTATTATGAAAAAGGAAAATTGACGAAAATTTCAGAAGTTTTCGGGAACAAAAGAGTTTTCACGGATTTTACTTATGACGGAAAAGGTAGAATTTTAAAAGAAAAAAAATATCAAGATGATCAATTGGTATTGTCTACTGTAGATTATCATTACACTTCTGATAAAAATTTTACAAAGAAAAAAGTGATTTTTTTGAATGACAATTCTAGAAAAATGGTTGATGCCGTTTATCAAAATAATTTGAAAATTTCTGAAGAAGTAGATGATCCTGCTGCTAAAATTTCTTACACTTATCAATATGATGACAAAGGCAATGAAACCCTAGAATTTGATGGAGTAACTAACCTAGATAAGCACTATGTTTATGGGAAAACAGGCGCGGTAATTAAAAGCAAAAAAACACTTTATGATGACCTAGAATTTGATATCGTTAATTATTTTGAATTTTCAGAAATTACCTACGAAGATGGCACGAAAGAAGGAAGCAGAACTTTTGATAAAGACTATGCTAAATCGTTTAATATGAGTGTTTTATCTTATGATTTTGTAGATGATTTAAAGTAATTGTTTTATATTTGGAATAAACATATACCATGATGAAAAAAATAATTCAACTTTTAGTGCTATTGTTCGTGCAATTTTCTTTTGCGCAAAAAGATAATGTGATAAAATTTCTCTCCGAAAACTGGGGCGTCAATAAAGATGTAGCAAAAATAGAAGAAGTGAAGTATTCTCAAGGCTTTACTTCTGGGAAATTTGAACCAAGAGAAACCAAAATTTATACCTTCAAAAACGGAAAAGTAATTTCTATAGAAACACAATATTCTAAAGATAAAGTCATCGAAACTTTCGAATACAATGCGAAAGGAAAACCTGTAAGATTTTCTCAAGTTAATACTGGAACAGATAAAGCCAGTGAAAATATTTCTACATTTAGTTATGAAAAAAACGGAAAACTTATAGAAATTAAACCTTCTAATCCTAGATTTCATTGGCAATATAAATATCAATACAAATCTGATGGAACACTGGCTACAGTAGAAATTCTAGATGATGGTAAATTGGATTCTAGATGGATGATTACTTCTTATCAGGATGAAAAAAACTATCGTTATACCGATGAAAATTATTCTGTAACTGATGGTAAAAAAGTTTTCGATTTGCAAGAAAGTTTAGTAAACGGAAGAAGACCTATGAAAAAAACTTCTTGGATGGAAGGATTAGATAAATATGGGAATGCTTTTAAAATCAGAGAAAACAACGCGGTTTTCGGGAAGTTTTATTTTTTTAGAAAACTCACTTATAACAATGGAGAAACTACAGGAAGTACAGAATATAATCCCTATTTCACCGAAGGAATAAATGGAGATATTTCTCAACTTCCAGAAAATAAAAACCCTAAATCGAGTTATAAAATTAGATTAGGAGAAGACGGAAAATTTAAAATGGAGAATCAAGCAAATCAGCCTATTCCAGATTTAAGTAAAGGTTTTATCAGTCCCAACAAAACAGATTTTATTTATTTTGACCCTAATAATGGAGAAGTTGCATTGGTAGAAGATATGAAACCTAGTGAAAATTTCGTTACAATGAAGCCTTATAATGTGCCTTCTAAAAAATATATAGTCATCAATAATGATTACCAATTTATCATTTTTGATAATGGAAAGCAAATCGACACTTCTAATATGAAAATCGCACAAGATTTTGGAAATCTGGTGATTCAGGAAAACGGAGTGCCTAAATATTTTGTTCCGAATTTGGAGAAACTCACTTTCCTTAAGTTTTATCCGCTTTATATATTGGCTCTTTAAAATTAAAACAGATGAAAAAAGTAATATTTTTAACCGCATTCATATCCATTTTTGGGTTTTCTCAAGAAAAACGCTCTACTCAAGATTTTGGCTTGCATAAAAATACAGAAACTGTGATTTCTAAACAATATTGGGAAGATGACCAGTCGAATATTATTTTTACAGAAGAATTGAGATTCTACAATACTTTTTTAGAAGAGCAAAAAACCAAAGATGGTGATTACGTTACCGAAAAAAAATATTATTACAATATAGATGGTTTATTGGTGAGTATAGAAACCGAACATGTTCATTCTGGTGAGAAGGAAAAAGAAGTTTTCCACTATAAAAATCTTCAATTGCAGACTTCGGAACTTTGGATGCATGGTAAAATTTTTACTAAAACTCAATATTTCTATGATAAGAACAATAGATTATCAAAAGAAATAGAAAAAGATGCTAAAAATAAAGTGACCAGAATAGTAGAATATAAAAATTATAAAAATGATGATTCTTTCACCAAACTGACAAAGGATTTTCAAAATGGAAAAGTGGTAGAAACCAACGAAGAAATTTATGAAAATAAATTACTGGTAGAATCCAATTATGAAATGTACAACCTGAAAACCAATGTTAAAAATACTTATAATAAAGAAGGCTGGATTGTAAAAGAAGTCATCAGCAATAGTGAAGTGGTAGAA
>CAZHCK010000132.1:0-4016 GCA_964530915.1 uncultured Cloacibacterium sp.
TACATATTTTAAATATAACAAACTGCGCCCCGAAATTCTTCGGGGCGCAGTTATTTTTTAATTAATTTGATATGAGATTGACTGCTAAATTATTTTAAAAGAGAAGTTAAATCTACACCTTCTACAGTTGACCAAATTCCGCCAGTGATAGAAACTTTAGCTACTGCAGAATTGGTGATTGTTTTTGGAGCAGTAGAGGTGAATCCAGAATAACCCCAAACTCCTGCATTGTCAGAATTAACAACATTAATAGGAGTTACCGCAATTTTTCCAGCGATTACTTGGCTTACATCTGTTGGTGAATCTTGGATAAGAACTGGAAAAGCATTTTTACCACCTGTGTTTTTGTAACCTTCTATGTAAACATTTGAAAATTTACCATTTCCATGTTTTTTAAATTGGATTGCTGAAATTTCAGAAGAACCTGCAGTTTCAGGATTTGTACCAGTAGCTCTAATTAATGTCAATCCGCTTACTTTAGGGAAGTTAGCATCAGCATTGTTAGAAGATTCTATTTCCATACCGAAGTTTCCTGTTCCTGTTTGGTAAGCGAACCAGTTGCTGTTGTCTTGTCCGTACCAACCGTCTTGCCAGTCAAAAGAATCATCAAAATTTCCGTAAGAAATGAAGTTTTTAGCAGAAACAGTTCCTCCGAAAAATTCTACGCCATCATCTGTACCTTTGTAAGAAACAATGTTTTCTACAATAGTTCCAGAACCTACTGCATAGAAAGTGATATTATTAAATTCTGAAGTTCCGTCTCCAATTTTTTTACCACCATATTCTACTCTAATATATCTGTAAACACCCGAGTTAGAACCTACATCAGTACCTCCATAAATTTGATTTAATCCATCTTCAGAAGTTGCAGTAGAGCCACCTCCGTTAGCTTTGATAGGAGCATCACCGTAGATTGTGATACCACACCAATCTCCAGGTTTTTTAGATTCTGTAGTGAAAACGATAGGTTCAGTAGCTGTACCTTCCATATATGCTTTTGCACCTTTTAGGATGATTAAACCACTGGTTGTAGTAGTTTTAGCATAAAAAGTAGCTCCTGGTTCTATAGTAAGTTTTACTCCGTCTGTTATTCTTACTAGTCCGTCAATATAGTAAGTTCCTTTTTTGATGGTTAAGTCTTTAGTAATTGTTCCATTTAGTGTTCCAGAACCAGACATTACAGAACCAGTAGTAGTTCCTGAACCATCTGTAGTAGGTTTGTCTGCATCTTCTCTAATTTCTACAGTACAAGATTGCATTGAAATTGTGAAAACTGTAGCTAATGCGAATAATTTGAAAATGTTCTTTTTCATATTAATTGATAATTTTTATTTTTACTTATTTATTAAAATTTAATTCCAAAGCTTAAGTTGTAAGAAATTCCTCTCTTATAATCCTCCAACAATAAGTTTGGAGTTAAGATATTAATGGTGCTTTCGTTGCCCATTTTTAGTTTGTATGTTTGGTTAAGGATATTATAAACTCCGAATTTTACATCTACTTTTTTAGAAAGTTCAGATTGGAATATGAAATCTAACTGATGGAAAGGTTGTTCATAAACATGGTCTAATCCTCCGAAACCTACTGCATAGATTTTCTTAGCAGAAGTATTGTAAACCAAAGAAGCGGTTCTCTTTAGGTTATTTGAATTTTTGAAATCATATTTTAAATCTACATTCAGCATCCACGGAGCTGCACCTTGTAAACCTCTTTTTTTGCTGAAATTTGTCTCATCTCTTTGTGCATCAGATTTTTCTACATCAGAATAGATGTAAGTGAAATTAGCTCCAAAATTTAATCTGTTTAGATTATCTGAAATTCTTCCTAAGTTAAATGTGCCTTCTAATTCTACCCCTGCAAGTTTTGCTTGTTTAGCATTAAAGAAAGTAGTAGTGGTGCCATTAGAGTTTGAAGAAGATATTAAACTTCTTTCGATGGCTCTGTCTACGATTTTTCCGAAAAAGTTAACTGCAAAAATTTCACTTGATTTAGGGAAAATCTCATATTTTAAGTCAAAGTTGTAATTCTGACTGTTGTCTAGACCTTTGAAATCATTGCCAAAACTGGTATTCGGAATATTATAGTTCCCCAAAATGGTATTGTTGTCTGGGTTAATATATTCAATAGGCATGGTTTCGATAAGAATAGGTCTGGTAATCGTTTTACTTACCGCAAGTCTTAAATTAGATTTGTTATTCAGCGCTTTTTTAACAGACAATGAAGGCAAGAAATAATTTTGATTTTTGGTAATATTTTTGAAACTACCATTGATATTATCTGTAATCTCTTTGTATCTGGTAATGGTAATATTGTTTTCTGCTCTAATTCCTGCAAGAATATCCCAAGATTTATTTGGTTTGAAATTTAAATTCGCATACCCAGCATTTACAAACTGATAAAGAAAAGCTTTGTAGTTAGGTTGAGCACTTTCTTGCCATTGGAATTTTCCATTAGCATTTGCTGTAGCAAAACTGCTGTCTGGAGAATCTATGTTGATAATATCTTGAACCCCAGTTGTCGTAGAATAAATAAAACGGTAAGACATTGTTCTGCTGTCTGCAAAACCGTTATAACCAGCAGAAATGGTAACAGGGTAGTAATTGTCTTCTTGTTTTTTGCCAAGATTTACTTGGTATTCTGCCATTGCTGAAAAATAGTTTATACCACTTAAATCCAGATATTGTCTGATTAAGTTGTTTCCACCGTAACTCATCAGTAATTGATTGTCACCCGTTCTCACACCATAGAAAGTTTTTCTGTCAGGTTGTTGGAACCAGTTGTTTACCCAGCTTCCACCAGCTTTCAACTGATGTCTGTCTCCTAATTTTTGTGAAACCAATAACTGTACATCTGTTAACCTAGAAAGGTCTTGTTGATTAGTACGGAAGAACATAATATCTTGGTCCTTATTATCTCTGTAACCATCATAATCTTGAATTTGGTTAAAAGAGTTTTGTAAGAAAGTACCGTTTAAATCTACTTTAGTTCCAGCTTTTTTATAGCTTAAACCAATTAAAGCAGTAGATTGAATGTTGTAATTGTATTCTCTTTTGTAAAGTTTGTTTTTATAAACTCCGTTCGTGTCAAAAGTGTTATCGTTTCCTTCTTTGTAGTTATATTCACTACCTTGAGTAAGGTTAAAAAGGAATCCTAAATTTCCACCATTTTTAAATTTTAATCTCTGTGAAGTTGTAAATCCTATGGATGTATTAGGAAGTGATTTTACATTGTCTACATTCCAAGTATCTTTAAATGAAGTGTTAGGAATGTAAGCTCCACTTGGTCTGTAACCATTTACTTCTGCAGGAAGTTGTCTGTCTTCAGCATTTAAACCAATGAAACCAGACATGTTATAAGCATTCTGATTAATTTTAAAATTATTTCTAAAAGTGCTTATAGAATTTACACCTACCGAAAAATCCATTTTAGTAAAAGAATTCTCTGGAACTAAAGTTTCTATGTCAAAAGTAGCTCCGGCAAAATCTCCATAAAGATTCGCGTTATAGGTTTTATAAACATCAAATTTCCCTACGATGTCAGTTGGAAATTGTTTTAATTCAATAATTTTCTGGAATGGATTGTTAGATGGAGTTGCTAATCCGTTAACTAATAATGAGTTATATCTTTCTTCTAATCCTCTCACGAATAAACCTCTAGATTCTACTGTGTTTATCCCTGTAATTTTGGTAAGTCCTTGTTCTAGGTTAGAAATCCCTTTTCTAGAAATTTCTTCTGCACCTATAGATTGTTTTTGTACTATAGCTTTTCTTTGTTCGCCTAAGATAGCGCTTTCAGATTTTTTATTGGTATTGCCTCTCAATTGAACTCCTTCTATTACTTTTTCGGCTTTCGTTTTGGTAGAATCCGTTTTAGTAACTTGAGAAAAAATCATTTGTTGCGATGCCATTAAAAATAGGGCTGCTAAACTTATTTTTCTATAATTCATTTTTTTACTTCTTATTTGGCGCAAAGAAATAAAGAAACACGTGCAAGTCTGGTTTAGCAAAAATTAATTT
>CAZHCK010000133.1:0-3861 GCA_964530915.1 uncultured Cloacibacterium sp.
CTCTGCTTTTCTTTGAATAAATTTAGTTCTTTTTATAGAATACAAAGTAAAGGCGGATTTTTAATCCGTGACTAAAAACCATAACTCTGTCATTCTGAACGAAGCACAGCATAGTGAAGAATCTCTTTATAATAGAATAGGTTCTTTTCTACATACATAAACTGAAAAACCTGTGCACTTGCCAGAACATCTCCGATGTTCCTCCGTGCTCTCAAAAACACAATCATTTCACCAATTCTCCGTGAACTTTGTGAAAGAAAATAAGCAGACTTTCCACCCCACTTCAAAGCGAATGAATTTCGCTAACTTTGCTTCCTTAAAAACATAATGAGAATAAAAAAAATCTTTGCGTTTAAAAACATTTAGGCTAAAAATCCCATCCCAAGAATCTCCTCACCCTCATAAATAGCTACAAACTGCAAAGCTTCCTCCTCTTGAAAATAAGAATCAAAGGTGAAAATACCATTGTCAGAGTTAACAACCTGCTCTTGAATCTTAAAATGGTAACTTTCGTAATTCGGTAAAATAGAAACCAAATGCAGAGAGAGTAGAGGTAGTGGCGTATTTAATTCTATAGAAATCCCCTCATCATAATTTGTTTTTTTAATAAAATCCTTAGCTGAAGGAATTTTTCCAAAGACAAAAGAAGAAAGAAGCCTTTTCCCTTCTGTTGTTTTCAAACCTTGGTAAACATTTCTTTTTCCACGTTCAGATATACGGTCTAAATCTTTAATCGCCGTCATCAATTTTGCAAATTTTTGATACAGATAACGGTCTCCACATTTTTGATAATACGGATAAATGGCATTTCGAAGCATTTTCCCAGTTTTTGAACAATGCCCAAACTCACTACTGTTTTCTCTTACTCGAGCATAGTTTTCTTTGGTTTTAAAATCATCACCATTAAAACCACTTTTCTTGCGCACCACAGAAACGCCGTTCAGTTCATAAAAAACCAAACCGTCTATAGACCCCTGAAATTGTAAAATGCTCTTGTATCTAGCCATGAGTTAATTGAATGAATATCAAAAGTAAGGAATACTCATGACATGCACAACTTTAATATATAGTTGTAGTATAGTTATAGCATAGTTGATATATAAATAATAAATGTTATATTTGTATCAAAGTAGTAAATAAAGGGTGTTATAAGTGATAAATTCTAATAATGAATAAAACGCTGTAACTTCTAAAAATGAGGGAAAACTAATAATGAATAAAAGAATATTTTTTCTAGTCTTAATCATACTCACGGTAATTTCTTGTGGTTCCCGTAAAACGGTGTATCATAAACCTTATAATTCTACAGAAAATCTTAGAAACCTAACCTCTAAATTTGAAGGTCAAAATTCTTATCAAGTCAAAAAAATCCTAAATGACGCCGAAGATTTCTTAGGAGCTCCTTATAAACTGGGCGGAACCAGCAAGTCTGGATTAGATTGCAGCGGGTTGGTTATTAATGTCTACAATGAGAATAAGGTGAAAATGCCAAGACGTTCTGCAGATCAAGCACAACAAGGAAAAAAAATAGAAATTTGGGAAGCAAAACCCGGGGATTTGTTGTTTTTTGCGACCAATGGTAATGGAGTAGTTTCGCATGTAGGCATCGTAAAAGAAATTAAAAATAGAGGAGAAATTACCTTTATTCATGCTTCTACTTCTAAAGGAGTAATCGTATCTTCGCTGAACGAAAAATATTGGAACAAAGCTTTTCTCTTTGCCAAAAGAGTACTCTAAATAATGAATTATATTATCCAAAAACTTAAAAATTTACCTTACCATACGCATTTAGGTTCACTCTTAAAACCAATAGAGAATGAACTGAAAGAGTATCAGTTTTTAATAACAGATTATCTTTTTCTATCTCCTGAAAAAGATTTGCCCATTCAGAATTTTTCCAGCAATTATGAAATCTTCAATGCTGAAAAATTTATAGAATTAGCCCAAAAAGATATCAAGTTCAATTATGGATATTTTGCAGCAATCCCAAAGGATAAAGAGATTGTCTTAGACCCAGAGAATTTACCTTATGTAGAAGGGAATCCAGAAATTTGGTATAATGATTTCTTAAGAGAAGACGCCGAAATAGAGATTTATGCTTACGATGGCAGTTATAGTCTAATAAAATTTAAAAATTCAAAATTATCTAATACCTTTGCAGAGTATTTTCCAGAGGCTGAATTGCTGGAAAATTTTCAGTTTTAAATAAAAAATTAAAATAATATGATGTCTTTACAACAAACCATTGAGAACATTTGGGATAACAGAGATTTATTACAAAAAGAAGAGAGCAAAACTGCCATTAGAGAAGTGATTGCTCTTTTAGATAAAGGCGAATTGCGTGTTGCAGAACCTACAGAAAATGGATGGCAAGTAAATGAATGGGTGAAAAAAGCAGTAGTAATGTATTTCCCTATTCAGAAAATGGAAACCATAGAAGTTGGTCCTTTTGAATTCCATGATAAAATTCCTTTGAAAAGAAATTATGCAGAAAAAGGAGTGAGAGTGGTTCCTCATGCTGTAGCTAGAGAAGGGGCTTATATTTCACCAGGAGTAATCTTAATGCCTTCTTATGTAAACATTGGGGCGTATGTAGATTTCGGAACTATGGTAGATACTTGGGCAACGGTTGGTTCTTGTGCTCAAATTGGTAAAAACGTTCACTTAAGCGGTGGAGTAGGAATTGGTGGAGTTCTCGAACCATTACAAGCAGCTCCAGTAATCATAGAAGATGATTGTTTCGTGGGGTCTAGATGTATCGTAGTAGAAGGAGTGCATGTAGAAAAAGAAGCGGTTTTAGGCGCAAATGTAGTGCTTACAGCTTCTACTAAAATTATAGACGTAACAGGTGATACTCCAGTAGAATTGAAAGGAAGAGTTCCTGCGCGTTCTGTCGTGATTCCGGGAAGTTATACGAAGCAATTCCCTGCAGGCGAATTCCAAGTTCCTTGTGCTTTAATTATTGGTAAAAGAAAAGAATCTACAGATAAGAAAACCTCTCTTAACGATGCTTTAAGAGAAAATAACGTAGCGGTGTAAATGGAGAAAATTGTAGTATACACTGCTATTTTTGGAGGGTATAATGAACTTATTGAACAACCTCAGTTCGAAAATGTGGATTACGTTTGTTTTACAGACCGTAATCTATCATCTTCTACTTGGAAAGTGGTAGTGGTTCCAGAACCGCCAGTTGGTCATGACAATACTCGAAATAACAGATACTACAAAATTTTACCACATCTTCATTTGCAGGATTATCAATACAGCATTTATATTGATGGTAATTTTATCATTAAAAAAAATCCACAGTTATTGATTAAAAATTTCTTGAATGAAGAAGTTTCCATGGCATGTTTTGATCATAATCAAACCATTATGGACCCCAGAAACTGCGTTTATCAAGAATATGAAGCCATAGTAGCATTAGCCGAAACTGAAAATAAGGTAAAAGACGATTTAGAAGTCATCAAAAAACATATTGATTTCCTAAAATCTGAAAATTATCCTGAAAACAATGGCCTTATTTCTGGTGGTGTTTTGGTGAGAAAACATGTTGACGAAAAGCTCATCAAAGTCATGGAAGAATGGTGGTATTTTGTGAAGAATTTTTCTAAAAGAGACCAATTGAGTTTCAATTATGTCGCTTGGAAACATCATTTTAAATACAATGTAATTCCAGGAGACATCAGAAAGAAAAATGATTACGTTTACCTTCTTGGGAAACATAAAAGCAATATTGCTAAAGATTTATGGAAATATAAAATCAAACGATTTTTAGGTATTAACTCATAAAAAAAATCTACTCGAAAAGAGTAGATTTTTTATTTATATATTTTCTTCTAATTTTTTCAATCCATTAAG
>CAZHCK010000134.1:0-3729 GCA_964530915.1 uncultured Cloacibacterium sp.
GTCATAAATAAGAAAAATTATAAACTAGAATAATTTATTTAGAATAGTTATAAACTGAAAAACATGACATTTGTCATGGTTTCAAACGTTAACAAATTCTTAATTTTGTGAAAATTCAAAAAAATAAATAAAAAATGGCAGGATTAACTCAATCTACAATTGGTAGAAAGTTTTTAATGGCGCTTTCAGCAATGTTTTTGCTTGTCTTTTTGTTGATTCACTTGTCGGTAAATTTACTATCGATATTTAGTGAAGATGCATTTAACACAGCGTCTCATTTTATGGGATACAATCCTTTAATACAATTTGTGATGCAGCCGGTTTTAGTAGCGGGTGTTATCTTTCACTTTGTAATGGGCTTCGTTTTAGAAATGAAAAACAAAAACGCAAGACCAGTAAAGTATGCTGTAGCAAATAACAGCGGAAATTCTAGTTGGTCTTCTAGAAATATGATTATTTCTGGAGCAGTAATTTTAGCTTTCTTAGGAGTGCATATGTATGATTTCTGGATGCATGAGATGAATTATAAGTATGTAGAAGCTCTATCAATCAATGAAACAAGATATTGGGAAGAGTTACATGCTAAGTTTGCAGATTTATGGAGAGTGATTTTTTATGCAGTTTCTTTTGTTTTATTAGGATTGCACTTATCACACGGTTTCCAATCATCATTCCAATCGATTGGAGCTAGACATCCTAAGTATTTAAAATGTGTAAACACTTTAGGAACTTGGTATTCTATTTTAATTCCGCTAGGATTTATCGTAGTAGCTGTATTTCATTTCGTAACTCAATAATTTACATAATATTATGAGCAAATTAGATTCAAAAATTCCAGCAGGTCCTTTAGCAGACAAATGGAAAAATCATAAAGCACACATGAATTTGGTTGCACCAAATAACCGTGATAAAATAGATATTATTGTAGTAGGAACTGGTTTAGCTGGTGGTTCTGCTGCGGCAACTCTTGCAGAGCAAGGATATAATGTAAAAGCTTTTTGCTACCAAGATTCACCAAGAAGAGCGCACTCTATTGCAGCTCAAGGTGGTATTAATGCAGCTAAAAATTATCAAAATGATGGTGACTCTGTTTACAGATTATTCTATGACACCATCAAAGGTGGAGATTATAGAGCAAGAGAAGCTAATGTACACAGATTAGCAGAAGTTTCTGCAAATATTATTGACCAATGTGTAGCACAAGGTGTTCCTTTTGGTAGAGAATACGGCGGTCAGTTAGATAACCGTTCTTTCGGTGGAACTCAAGTAAAGAGAACTTTCTATGCAAAAGGTCAAACAGGTCAGCAATTACTATTAGGTGCATATTCTGCAATGAGCCGTCAAATCGGTAAAGGTAGAATTAAGATGTACAACCGTCATGAAATGATGGATTTAGTAATGGTAGATGGTAAAGCTAGAGGAATCATCGCAAGAAACTTAGTAACAGGAGAAATCGAAAGACATTCTGCTCACGCGGTAGTGATTGCTTCTGGTGGTTATGGAAACGTATATTTCCTTTCTACTAATGCTATGGGTTCTAACGTTTCTGCAGCTTGGAAAATTCACAAAAAAGGAGCGTATTTCGCAAATCCTTGTTTCGTGCAGATTCACCCAACTTGTATTCCAGTTCACGGAACACAGCAGTCTAAATTGACACTAATGTCTGAATCTCTTAGAAACTCTGGTAGAATTTGGGTTCCTAAAAAATTAGAAGATGCTCAAGCGATTAGAGAAGGAAAACTTAGACCAGAAAATGTTAAAGAAGAAGATAGAGATTACTATTTAGAAAGAAGATATCCTGCATTCGGTAACTTAGTACCTAGAGACGTAGCTTCTAGAGCCGCTAAAGAAAGATGTGATGCTGGTTTCGGAATCGAAAATAATGATACTAAAGAAGGTGTATTCTTAGATTTCTCTACTGAAATTATGAAAAAAGGTAGAGAAGCTGCTACTGAGAAAAATATTCACAATCCTTCTGAACAACAAATCTACGATTTGGGTAAAAAATGGGTGGAAGAAAAATACGGAAACCTATTCCAAATGTATGAGAAAATTACAGCAGACGATCCATATGTAACTCCTATGAAAATTTATCCTGCAGTTCACTATACCATGGGAGGAGTTTGGGTAGATTATAACTTAATGAGTACTATTCCTGGTTGTTTCGTAATTGGTGAGGCTAATTTCTCAGACCACGGCGCAAACAGATTAGGTGCATCTGCTTTGATGCAAGGTTTAGCAGACGGATATTTCGTATTGCCTTATACTATTGCAGATTATCTTTCTGCAGACATCAGAACAGGACAAATTCCTACCAACTCTTCAGAATTTGAAGCTGCTGAAAAAGAAATTAAAGATAAAGTAAACTTCTTCTTAACCAATAAAGGAACTCACTCTGTAGACTACTTCCACAAAAAACTAGGAAACGTAATGTGGAACAAAGTAGGTATGGGAAGAACTCCAGAAGGTTTGGCAGAAGCGATTAAAGAAATAGAAGAAATCAGAAACGATTTCTGGAAAAATGTAAAAGTTCCTGGCGAAGCAGATGGAATGAATACAGAGCTTGAAAAAGCATTCAGAGTGGCAGATTTCTTAGAACTAGGTCAATTAATGGCGAAAGATGCTCTTGAAAGAAAAGAATCTTGTGGAGGACACTTCCGTTGGGATCACGCTACTCCAGAAGGTGAAGCAGAAAGAGATGACGAGAACTACAAATATGTAGCAGCTTGGGAATACAAAGGTGATGATATCAACGCCGAAGTATTGCACAAAGAAGAATTGGTGTACGAGAATATTGAAGTGAAAACAAGAAGTTATAAATAATCTCCATAAAATAATTTAAAAAATGAGTGCAAAAAAAGGATTAAACCTGACTCTAAAAATTTGGAGACAGAAAAATAATAAATCAAAAGGTCAGTTCGAGACCTACAAAATATCAGATGTTTCTACGGATTCTTCTTTCCTTGAAATGCTAGATATGCTAAACGAACAATTGGTAAATAACGGAAGCGAACCAGTAGCATTCGACCACGATTGTAGAGAAGGAATCTGCGGTATGTGTTCTTTGTACATTAATGGTAGAGCTCACGGTCCAGATACAGGAATTACAACTTGCCAATTGCACATGAGAATGTTCAAAGATGGCGAAACCATCACCATTGAACCTTGGAGAAGTGCTGCGTTCCCGGTAATCAAAGACTTGGTAGTAGACAGAAGCGCATTTGACAGAATTATGGCTGCAGGTGGTTTTGTTTCTGTAAATACTTCAGGAAATACATTGGATGCAAACGCAATCCCAGTTCCTAAAGAAGATGCAGATAAAGCAATGGATGCTGCAGCTTGTATCGGTTGTGGAGCTTGTGTAGCAACTTGTAAAAATGGTTCTGCTATGTTATTTGTAGGTGCTAAAGTTTCTCAGTTTGCTCTTTTACCTCAAGGTAGAGTAGAAGCGAAGAGAAGAGTACTAAATATGGTAAAACAAATGGACGAAGAAGGCTTCGGAAACTGTTCTAATACAGGTGCTTGCGAAGTAGAATGTCCTAAAGGAATTTCTCTAGAAAACATCGCTAGAATGAACAGAGAATTTCTTGCGGCTAAATTTACTACAGTAGATTAACCTTATAAATGAAATAATTTAAAAATCACCTCTTTCTTTGAGGTGATTTTTCGTTAAAACTTTCCCAAAACACAAAGTTTTTTTCTGCAAATAAAACTAAAAGTATATTTTTG
>CAZHCK010000135.1:0-3729 GCA_964530915.1 uncultured Cloacibacterium sp.
TGTTCGTTTTAGCGATATTAATTTTCAAAAAAATAAAATAATTTTTAATGAATTTATCCATTGTAGTTCCTTTATTAAACGAAGAAGAATCTTTGCACGAGCTTTATGCAAGAATAAATAAAGTGTGCCAAGAAAACCAATTGTCTTACGAAATTTGGTTCGTAGATGATGGAAGTACAGATTCTTCTTGGCAAATTATAGAAAATTTATCCAAAGAAAATCATCATGTTCACGGCATTAAATTTTCTAGAAATTATGGGAAATCTCAAGCGTTACATGCCGCTTTTGAGAAAGTTCAAGGCGATGTAGTGATTACGATGGATGCAGATTTGCAAGATTTTCCAGAAGAAATTCCTGAATTATACAACAAAATTGTAGACGAAAAATACGACTTGGTTTCTGGTTGGAAGAAAAAACGTTTTGACAATGTGATGACCAAAAATCTTCCGTCAAAATTGTTCAATTCTGCGGCAAGAAATCTTTCTGGAGTAGAATTACACGATTTTAATTGTGGTTTAAAAGCGTACAGAAAACAAGTGGTAAAATCTGTAGATGTTTATGGCGATTTACACCGATGGATTCCTGTTTTGGCAGCAAATGCAGGTTTCAAGAGAATTACCGAAAAACCAGTTCAGCATCAAGCCAGACCTTATGGAACTTCTAAATTCGGGACTGAAAGATTTATCCGTGGTTTTCTGGATTTAATTACGCTTTGGTTCGTAAGCAAATTCGGAGGAAGACCAATGCACTTCTTCGGAGCAGTGGGAACTTTAATGTTTATTTTCGGATTTTTATCTGCATTTTGGTTGGGTGCAACCAAATTAGTAGACGTGTATTATTATCACGTTTATGGTAATTTAATCGCCGAAAATCCTTGGTTTTACATAGCTTTAACTATGATGATTATGGGAACATTGCTTTTTGTAGCTGGATTTTTAGGAGAACTCATTATCAGACAAAGTAGAGGTCATAAGAATTACCATATTGAAGAGGTAATTTAATTTGAAAATTTGAAAATAAAAAGTTCCGTAGGAACGAAACGTTTGTAGAAATAATAAAACAAACAGCAGAGTTCCGTAGGAACGACAGATATTATAAAGTTGGAATTTATTCCAAAAAAATTAAAAATAAAATCATTCCATAGAAACGCAATGTTAAAAAATGAAAAATATCACAAAACTTTTCCTTTACCTAAACCTCTGCCTTACTCTTTTGGCTTGCTCTAAAATTTCTCCAAAAGGGGAAATAGAAGTGAAAGATGAAACGGTAGAAAATTTCACTAAATTGAATCTTAAAGGAGATTTCAAAGTATTTTTTGCGAAAGGAAATCAGAATTTGGTAAGTGTAGAAACGTATCCTAATGTTTACAAAAATCTAGATATAGAAATAGAAAACGGAATTTTAACCATCGAAGAAAATCGAAAAACAGACCAAGTAGATTTTTACAATATCACTATTTTCGGTAAAAACGATTTGAATGAGGTTTCGCTTTCTGATAAAGTAGAAATGAAT
Source organism: uncultured Cloacibacterium sp. (assembly GCA_964530915.1). Lineage (GTDB taxonomy): Bacteria > Bacteroidota > Bacteroidia > Flavobacteriales > Weeksellaceae > Cloacibacterium. The sequence continues at coordinate 1,513 of CAZHCK010000135.1, forward strand.
GTTTCTGGACAGGTAAAAACACCAGAATTTTCACTTCATCTAAAAGGAAATTCTAAATTTATGGGCGCGGTAATTGCTCCGAAAAGCAAAATAGAAATGGCAGAAAAATCTAATGCCAATATTCTAGGAGAAACTAAAAACTTGAATTTAAAATTAGCAGATTCTGCAAGCATTATGGCACCGTATTTTTATGTAGAAAATTTAGAAATTCTTAGTAAAAATGGTGCTTCTGCAGGATTAAATATAGACCAAGAAATGAAAGGAACGCTAGAAAATACCTCAAAACTCATTTTCTACGGAGAACCGCTCAATAAATTGACAAAAAAAGACAAAGCTTCTGTAGAAAACAGAAAATTGAAATAAGCATTGACGATTTGTCATTCTGAGAGAAACAAAGTGTAGCGAAGAATATATTTTAAGAGATTCTTCATTCCGTTTCACTGCATTCAGAATGACAGAACATTTAAAAATTAAAAAAAACAAAAAATTTAAATATATGACAACTTTGGAAAAAGCAAAACTTTGGTTATCAGATACTTTTGATGCAGAAACCAGAGCAACAGTTCAGAATTGGATCAATACCAATTCTCCAGAATTAGAAGACAGTTTTTACAGAGAATTAGAATTCGGGACTGGCGGAATGAGAGGAATTATGGGAGTAGGAACCAATCGTCTCAATAAATATACATTGGGTCAAGCTACACAAGGTTTGGCAAATTATCTTCATCAGCAATTTCCGGGCGAAGAAATAAAAGTAGCGATTGCTTATGACGTGAGAAATAATTCTAAAGAATTCGGAAAAATGTGTGCAGATGTTTTAACTGCAAACGGAATTAAAGTGTTGCTTTTCAAAGAACACAGACCAACTCCAGAACTTTCTTTCACGGTTCGTGATAAAAAATGTAATGCGGGAATTGTTTTGACGGCTTCTCACAATCCGCCAGAGTATAACGGTTACAAAGTATATTGGAATGATGGAGCACAAGTAGTTCCTCCAAATGACGAAAATATCATCAAAGAAGTTTACGCTACAAAATTCGAAGAAATTAAATTCAACGGAAATGATGATTTAATTGAATGGATTGGGGAAGAGCAAGATGATGTCTACATCGATACTTGTATGGAAAATTCATTGTACCAAAATATTGGAAGAGATAATGTAAACATCGTTTTCACTTCTATTCACGGTACTACTTATACTACGATTCCTAAAGCTTTAGCAAAAGCTGGTTTCACCAAAGTAGATTTGGTTAAAGAACAAATGATTCCTTCTGGAAACTTCCCAACGGTAGAATCTCCGAATCCTGAAGAGCCTGCTGCATTAACAATGGCAGTAGATTTAGCAAATATTACCAATGGCGATATTGTTATCGGTTGTGATCCAGATGGCGACAGATTAGGAATTGCGGTAAGAAATCTAGATGGCGAAATTCAGTTATTGAATGGTAACCAAACCAATATGATTTTGACGTATTATATTCTTGACCAATGGAAAAAAGCAGGCAAAATTACAGGAAAAGAGTTCATCGGTTCTACGATTGTAACGTCTGACTGTTTCTTTGATGTAGCTGAAAAATTTGGAGTAGATTGCAAAGTGGGATTGACTGGTTTCAAATGGATTGGTAAGATGATTCGTGATGTAGAAGGTCAAGAAAAATTCATTTGCGGTGGTGAAGAATCTTTCGGATTTATGACGGGAGATTTCGTAAGAGATAAAGACAGTTGTGGTTCTATTTTATTGGCTTGTGAAATTGCAGCTGTTTGCAAAGCACAAGGAAAAACCATGTATCAGTACATGATTGATATTTACAAAGAAATTGGTATGTATCAAGAAGGTTTGGTAAACGTAGTAAGAAAAGGAAGAACTGGTGCCGAAGAAATTTCTCAAATGATGGTAGATTTCAGAGAAAATCCAGTAAAAGAATTAGCAGGTTCTAAAGTTTTGGAAGTAAAAGATTTCCAAGAACAAACTTGTCTTAATGTGATTACAGGAGAGAGAAAAGTAATGAATGATATTCCGAAATCTAACGTGTTAATTTATTACACAGAAGACGGAACTAAAGTTTGTATAAGACCTTCAGGAACTGAACCGAAGATTAAATTCTATTTTTCTGTGAAAGATAAAATTGAAAACGAAACAGATTTCAAGGCTAAACAAGCTTCTCTGGAACAAAAAATCAATGAAGTAAAAAAAGATTTAAAACTATAAATATTTTA
>CAZHCK010000136.1:0-3676 GCA_964530915.1 uncultured Cloacibacterium sp.
CTTTAACGGAATTTAAAATCAAATTCAAATAGGAAATCCTAAAAATTTTCTCAAATTTGTATCTCAAACCCAAAAAAATTGTACCAAAATATTCCTTTAGCCGAAAAACTCAGACCTAAAACACTAGACGAAGTTTTAGGGCAAGAACATCTTACTGGAGAAAACGGGACCATCCGTAAAATGCTAGAAAATGACACGCTCAATTCTCTCATTTTATGGGGACCTCCTGGAACTGGAAAGACTACTTTGGCAGAAATTATATCTTCTACTTCTGGAAGAAAATTTTTCAAACTTTCGGCGGTTTCTTCTGGAGTAAAAGAAGTGAGAGAAGTGATAGAAGATGCCAAAAAACAGAATCTTTTCACAGGAAAATCACCGATTTTATTTATTGATGAAATTCACCGTTTTAATAAATCTCAACAAGATTCATTGCTTCATGCGGTAGAAAAAGGTTGGATTGTCTTAATTGGAGCAACTACTGAAAATCCTAGTTTCGAGGTGGTTTCGGCGTTGCTTTCTCGTTCACAAGTGTATGTTTTGAAGTCTCTAAGTTTTGAAAAATTAGAAGAACTCGCAGAAATAGCCCTTTCTAGATATAATGAAGAAGAACAAACGCATTTTACACTCAAAGAAAAAGAAGCGCTGATTCAGTATTCTGGTGGCGATGCTCGAAAACTCATTAATTCTATAGAATTGGTTCTTAATCAATTCAAAAATGTAAAAGAAAAAGAAATCGCCAACGAAGATGTGCTTTCGGTTTTGCAAGAAACAATGGCGCTTTATGATAAGAATGGGGAACAACACTATGATATTATTTCGGCGTTTATCAAATCCATGCGCGGTTCTGACCCAAATGGAGCGGTGTATTGGCTTGCCAGAATGATTGCAGGTGGTGAAGATGTGAAATTTATAGCACGCAGAATGCTCATTTTAGCAGCTGAAGACATCGGTTTGGCGAATCCAAATGCTTTGACGGTTGCCAATAATTGCTTTCAAGCGGTAAATGTGATTGGAAATCCAGAATCTAGAATTATTTTGAGTGAAACAGCGGTTTATTTGGCTTGTTCACCGAAATCTAACTCTACCTATAAAGCAATTGATGCTGCTCTTGCTGTGGTGAAACAAACCGGGAATTTGCCAGTTCCGTTGCATCTGAGAAATGCACCAACGAAACTGATGAAAGATCTAGATTATGGCAAAGAATATCAATATGCCCATTCTTACGAAGGAAATTTTGTAAACCAAGAATTCTTGCCCGATGAAATTTCAGGAACTCAATTTTATGAACCTGGTGAAAATGCCACGGAAAGAAAAATCCGCGAAGAATTGCAGAAAAAATGGAAGGGGAAATATTCTTAGTAAGGATGTTGGAAGTTAGATGATGGAAGATTGGATTTCCATGAAGCGTTCCGTAGGAACGCTATCTGTGTAGAAGCAGCACCACAAAGAAAAAGCTTTCCGTAGGAACGCTATGTGAAAAAACATCAATAGGAGCGGACTTTAGTCCGCTTTTTTATTGAAGATTAACTTTGGCTTTGGCTTTAGCCGAAATTTATTTTGTAAAAAACTGTAAGAAAAAAAGAGCACCTAGAAACGCGTTCCTTAGGAACGCTATGTGTGTAGATACAACATCACAAAGAAAAAGCTTTCCTCAAAGTTACAAAAATTACAAAGAGTTATATTTAAAATTCCTTAAATTTGTCCTTCTTTAGAAAATGAGAATTGTAATTGCCATATTTTTATTTGTCGTGATGTCAGTGCGTTCTGTGCTGCCATTACTAGATTATGCGGTGAATTACAACTATATTTCTACTCAACTTTGCGAAAACCAATCTGAGCCTGATTTGCGATGCAACGGAAAATGCTACTTGAAACACGAAATGGCAAAATCTTCTGAAAATCAATCGACTAAAATTCAGAAAGTGGAATTTTTACAATTATTTCTTCCTACGGAAAGTTTAGCGATCCAAGAACAAAAACATCAGGATTTTTCAAAAACGAAAGTTTTTATCCATCACTTTAATTTTACTTTTCAAGATTTTTACCCTGATTTTTTTCATCCACCTTTAGTTTGAAATTAATTTTCGTACTTTTATTCAATTAATTTTAACTTTAAAAAAATCAAAAAATGAAATATACATTAACCGTTGCTTTTGTAGCAATTTCTATATTATCTTCTTGTCAACAAACACCAGAAACTAAAAAAGTTCACGACCATAAAAAAACTACCCAAAAACTAGACGTAAAAGTGGTGAACGAAGAAGACCCAATTTGTGGAATGAAAACAGCTCAGTTTTTAAAAGATACTGCTGTTTATAAAGGAAAAACCTATGGTTTCTGCAATAAACTTTGCAAAGAAGAATTCAAAAAAAATCCTAAAAAATACGCGAAATAATTTCTGAACATGACGAAACCTAAAAAAACGTCTGGTTTTGGAATGAATAAAATGCTGGTTTACCAAATGATAGCTTTAGTGGCTATTGTTCTAGCATTTGTAGCAGGAAATTACTTTTTTAAGAAAAGTCTTCATACGGTAATGAAGGCTCCAAATTTTGAATTAATCGACCAAAATAATCGTAGAATCTCAAATACAGATATGCTGGGAAAAGTCTATGTAGTAGAGTTTTTCTATGCGAGATGTCCTACAATTTGCCCGATTATGAATAACAATCTGAAATTCGTAGATCAAGCGATTAATAGTAAGGATTTTGGGATTATTTCCATTTCTATAGACCCAGAAAATGACACGCCAGAATTTTTAAAAGCACATGCTAAAAAACTAGGCGTTACCAATCCCAATTGGCATTTTTTGACAGGAAATAGAGATTACATCGGTGATTTAGCCAATGAATTTGATATTTATGTAGGCGATAAAGATGACCAATCAGAAAGTCTTAATCACAGCGGAATGCTGGCTTTGGTAGACAAAGAAGGCAATGTGAGATGCAGATTTGGAAAAGATGGCATGCCAATTCTTTATTATTCTGGATTGAATTATGATGATCAAGAAGGAAAAAATGCGAGTTTAAAAGGCAAATTCCAGCCAGACAGAAAATTATTGATAGAAGATATTCAGAAACTTCTAGAAGAATAAAAAAAACGGTGAGAAATTTTCTCACCGTTTTCATTTGTTATTTAATCTCTATGGATTTCACTTCTTTTTTAGCGTTTTCTTTTTTCGGAACCGCCAATTTCAGAATGCCGTTGTCATATTTTGCTTCGATGTGTTCTACATCTACAATATCAGAAGGCATGGTAAATGAACGGGTAAATGATTGATAATTAAATTCTCTTCTGGTGTAGTTTTTCTTCTCATCTCTTTCTTCGTTTTCGGTTTGTGTTTCCGAAGAAATGGTGAGAATATTTCGATCGATGTTAATTTTAAAATCTTCTTTTTTCAATCCTGGAACCGCCATTTCAATTTCGTAATGGTTATCGGTTTCTTTCACGTTTACAGAAGGCATAGTAAAGCCCATTTCTGTAAGGTTTTTTTCATTCCAGTTAAATAAATCTTTGGTAAAAAAATCATCAAAGAAACTATTTAACCCTGTCATTGGATTTCTTTTCATTAAAGTTGACATTTTTTTAAGTTTTAAGGTTAAACTTCCGTGATGAAACAGCAATAAAAAATCGCTGAATTTTCAGCGATTTTTTATATCCACTACCAAAACGAATT
>CAZHCK010000137.1:0-3665 GCA_964530915.1 uncultured Cloacibacterium sp.
TCGCTGCGTCTGAACCTACTATTGACAGCGTGATAGAACAAGGGAACAGCATTACCGTAAATGTTTCGGGTGGAACTGCTCCTTATGAATATTCCCTAGACCAAATCAATTGGCAGATTTCTAATATTTTTTACAATCTCAATAGAGGCGTTCAGAAAGTATACGTAAGAGACAGTAAAAAATGTACCGTTAAAGAATATGAATTCTCCATCATTAAGCTGCTAAATGCCATTACTCCAAATGGTGATGGATTAAATGACGCCCTAGATTACTCAGATTTACGAGTGAAAAAAGAGGTGAAAATTCTCATTTTTGATCGTTTTGGAAAGAAAATTTTCAGCAATGAAAATTCTACCAGCTACATTTGGGACGGAACAGAAAACGGAAGACCTCTTCCTAGTGGTTCATATTGGTACATTCTAGAATGGACAGAACCTGATACTGGCATTAAAATAAATAATAAAGGTTGGATTCTTCTAAAAAATAGAAATTAAAATTCTCCCGAAAAAAAACATTACATTTGTTAAGTTTTTTTTAACAAATGAAGAAATTATTTACTTTTTTATTATTCTTATTTTTCATCACGAAAAGTTTCGCTCAATTTGATACTGAACACTGGTTTGCACCAATGGCAGATGCTTCTAACGGATCAGAAGCACAACAATATATTTATGTTTCCACTAATGAATCTACTCCTTTTAAAGTAGACATCTACAACAATAATATCGTCATAGGAACCATCAATAATCTGAGCAAAGGAAGTCCTCAGAAATTTTATATTCCCAGAGAGTATATTATCACCAGTAATAATATAGAAATCAATGCAAAAGCTACCTTAGGTTTACACATGGTAGGAGAAAAAAAATTCTTTGCCAATCTAAGGTTCTCTGTCTTTAACCATGCCGAAATCCTAACCTCTAAAGGTAAATCTGCTTTAGGAAAAAATTTTTATATCGGTATGGGAGAACAATACCTTCCTAATAATGTAGCTAATAGAAATGGTTTAAATGCTATAGCGAGTGTAATCGCTACAGAAAACAATACTACTATAAAACTAAGTGGTTACAATAAAGATGTTATCTTTTCAGACGGTACTTCTGATGACGAAAAAAACATCATTCTTAATAAAGGTGAATCTTATATTTTTGAAACTCGTGTTTCTGATGCAACTGCCAATTTAGATGGTCTTATTGGTGCAAACTTATCAGCTGACAAACCCGTTTCGGTAACCAATGGAAATTTCCTTAGTCTTGCAGAAAATAAAGCGAATTATGATATTATAATGGACCAATCTGCTCCTACAGATAGATTAGGGACAGAATATGTAGTGCTAAAAGGTAACGGAACTGCCAATGGATTAACCAATGGTTATACAGAAAAATCTCTTGTTATTGCCACAGAAGACAACACCGAAGTATACGTAAATGGAGCTACCATACCTACTATTACTCTTAGCAAGGGACAATTTTATTTCATAAGAGGAAGTTTTTATAATCCTAGTGGCGACATTTATAACTTATATATTAAATCTACCAAACCTATTTATGTGTACCAGTTTTTAGCTGGAACTGATGGAGCCAATGGAACTCCAGAATTTGCAACGGGCGGTTTCAATTTTATCCCAGCGCTGAGTTGTTATCTTCCGAGTAGTATAGATGAAATTGGTTTTGTAAGTGAAATGCCATACCGCTCTTATTTTGAAGATTATTATAACACAAAACTCAATATTATTACCGAAAAAGGAGCAACCGTTTCTATCAACGGAACTCCAATAAGCACTAGTTATGGACCATTTGCGTTAAGTGGAAACTCTGCTTGGGAAACATATGTAGTCCCAAATGTTTCGGGAAATGTTACCATAAAATCTACAAGATCTGTCACCGCAGGAATTGCTGCTGGTAATGGAGCAGTAGGTTATGGGGGTTATTTCGCAGGATTCAATTCCGTTCCCATTATTTCCAAAGGAGGCGATTGTGAAAAAGGAAATGTAACACTAGAAGTAGATAATACTTATGATGGCTATCAATGGTATTACAACGGAAATCCATATACAGGATTTGGAGCAAACACCTACATCATCACTCCCACAGAAAGTGGAGATTACTACGTGAAAATTACCAAAGCTAGTTGTGGAAGCCTTGACTCTCCTATTTTTAAATTTCAAAGATGTCCTTTTAAAACGACATTAGCGATAGAAGTAAGCGACTGCACTCCTACCTATAAAATCACGCCTAAATTTTCTACATCTACCCAAACTATAGATATTAGTTCTATAAAAATTACAAAAGCTCCATCTTATGGAACAACTACTATAGATGCTACTACAGGCGAAATAACTTATACTTTAACGGATACTACTGTAATTTCAGATACTTTTACCTATTCTTTTTCTGGCACAGATCCTAATTATCCAGATACAGAATTTGTTACAGTGAATATTATTGTCAATAGATTAAAAACCATCACTGGTGAAGCACTTGCTTGTATTAAACCTGATAAAACCGGGGATTTTGACCTTACACAAGCCAAAGTTTCTAATGACACTAACATTACCAAGGTGGAATATTTTGAAAGTTATGATGCCGCAACGAAAACTTTCTCTAATCCCATTGCCAATTTCACCAGCTATAACTCTGTGCCAAAAACCATTTATGCAAAAGTGACAAACAGCTATGGTTGTACAGAAATGGCAGAAATAAATTTGAATTTTTATCCTATTCCCAATATTGATACGCTAAAATTTGATTCTACTTTATGCGATACCGATTTTGACGGACTTTACGAACCCGATTTCGATGAAATTTCTAAAACCATTGTAAATAATTCAGCAGATTTTGACATTTATTATTTTGACAATTCAGGATTTAATTTCCCGGCACTACCTAAAAATTGGACTTATACTACACCAACCCGAGTTTACATTTTAGTAGCTTCTAGAAATGGTTGTACCAACGCAACTGGCTTTTTGGATTTCAAAATTGGTGACAAAATTTCGGTTACAGACGCTACTTCTCAAATTTGTGATGGCGATTTTAACAATACCGAAGCGGTAAATCTAGCGACTTATTTACCTCAACTTACCTCAGAAACTGGATATACACACCAATTTTATCTTACCAAAAATGATGCAGATTCAGAACAAAACCCTATTGTTTCTTCACAAAATTTAACTGCAACTACTACTTTCCATGTAAGAATAAAAAAATCTGGAATTTGTGATAACATTGCTGCTCTTACGCTTAATTTCGGGCAGCCCAATAAATCTACTACACTTCCAGCTCAAGTTACCGTCTGCGAAGGAAGCACCACCATTTTAGATGCAGGAACTGGCTTCACTTCTTATCTATGGAGCAATGGAGCCACAACTCAAACCATTACTGCAGGAAAAGGAGATTATTCCGTAGTTCTGACTTCGCCAAATTCATGTACTTTTATTCAAAATGTAAAAGTTGTAGAATCTCCCAAAGCGATTGTAGATATTACTAAATTCAATACTATCATTTGTGACCAAAATTTAGATGGAACCATCGAAGTAAATCTCAACAATGTTACTTCTGCAATTCTTCTAAACCCAGGAATCTATCAAGTTAAATATTACGCAAATAGCACCGATGCAAATGCTGGAAACTCAAATATTTTAAATAATTCTTGGTCTTTCTCTACAG
>CAZHCK010000138.1:0-3616 GCA_964530915.1 uncultured Cloacibacterium sp.
CAATCTGAGTAACTTTGGATCACAAGTCTGCACTAAATATATTTTTGCCGTTATGCCTCACCCTAAAAGACGACACCTGACCAAAAAACGAAAAAATGGAAATATACTTTTATAAAGGAAACGAAAACATTTTAGCTAACATTAAAGGTAAAGCTGATGCTGAAGTTGGAGAAACTCAGGAACAAGCAGACCTAAAAGCTAAGACTAGGAAAATCCAAGAGTCTTTTCTAAAAGTATTAGACAATAAAAACCTCTCTTTTCTTTTAGGTAGTGGTTGTTCGTCTTATAAGTTGGAATCAGAAGCATACAAAGAAATTGGGATTCCAGTTATGGCACCTCTTGCAAAAGAATTTTATTCAAGTCCTGATTTTGCCGAACAAAAGGAATGGTTAAAAAGTGAATTATCAATAGACGTAACACATTCTAATTTTGCCACAAACCTTGAAACTTTTCTTTCTACTCTGCATAGTTTGTCATTTTATCATTTGAAAACAACTTTGCCAAAAGAACAAGAAGATGAAGCTGAAACTAAGGCTGTAGAATTTTCAGACTTATCTGTATCTGAAAAGATTGATTCTATTATTATTCAAGCTAGAAATTTTCTTTTAGAAAAATGTTTAAATACTGAAAACACCAAAGCGACAGATAAAAAGGATAGTATTGATAAGCCGCTGATAGAACTTTATAAACAGTTTTACAGGAAGTTACTTTCTAGAAACTCTACACTTCCAAGACTAAACATATTTACAACTAATTACGATTTGTATTCAGAAAGAGCAATGGACTTATTAGGAATACATTATGTAAATGGATTTACAGGTGGAATTAGCAAATTTTTTAACCCAGCAATTTTTAATTATGCTCTAGCTGAAAAGATGGATTTATCACAATCCAAATGGAGCGTCATTGACAACTTTTTTTACTTGTACAAAATTCACGGTTCTGTAAATTGGATTGAAGCAGATGGTGAGAACAAACTCTTTAAAGTAAAAGAAATTCAGGAGCCAACTTTTGATGAATTAAAAGAAAAGGACACAATAATGATTCATCCAACTCCTTTAAAATATAATGCTAGTTTAGGTAGTCCATATTCAGACTTATTTAGAGAGTTTCAGAAAAAACTGATGCAAAACAATAACATACTTGTTACAATCGGTTATAGCTTTAGTGATGAACACATAAACAACTTAATTTTCCAAGCATTTACAATTCCTTCATTTCGTTTAATAGTTATAGGCGAACCGACTGATAAAAACGCTATTGGCAAATTACTTGATTTGAACGATTCTAGAATTTGGATAATTGGAGAAAAATGGCCTGATGGCATAGACGATTACTCCCCTTTATACTTCTTTAAAAACTTTGTAGAACAAATATTACCTGATTTAACTGCCGAAGATTTAGACCATAAAATGGAAGCTACAATCAATAACTTAAAGAACTTATTGCAATGACAAAGGAAGATAAGCAAAGGGTAATTGGCAAAGTTGTAGCAATAAATTCTGACCGTTTTTCAGTAGAGTTATTGAGTGGTTTGGAAAACTTTAACGTAAGTGGTTTTGATGACATTCATTATTTCGCTCAGTTAAACAGCTATGTTATAGTTCCGTATCAAAATTATTATATCGTAGCTGAAGTTTCAGGCGTTAGAGAAAAGGATTTGAACGTTCCTTTTTCAAATCCAACAGACCAAATTCTAAGTAAAATTCAGGCAGGAAAATTTCTAGAAGTCTTACCAATCGGAACAATCAAGACAACCAAATTCGAAACCTTAAATTTTGAATTTGGTGTAAGTGTATATCCTACGCTTTATTCTGATGTTCTGTACATTAAGGAGAAAGAACTTGATACAATTTTTAAAACCGATAACGTCAAAGTTCAAATTTGTGAAAGTCCTAAAGATTGTAAAAAAGATGAATGCTCTTGTAAATTCAGATATACCTCATTACCAATAGGTAAATCCACCATTTTTCCAGATTACGAAGTGAAGCTAGACATTGATAAATTCTTCGGAAGTCACTCCGCAATTTTAGGAAATACAGGTAGTGGGAAATCTTGTACAATAGCTTCAATGCTACAAACGCTATATAAGTTAGAAAGTAACAGTGCAACAGGGAGCACTTTTATTTTCTTTGATGTTAACGGTGAATACAAACAAGCCTTTGAGCAATTATCGACAAAAAACATAAATATCCAAACTAAATATTATTCTATTGAAGACAATGAAGATGAACAAATAGAAAAATTCATTCTTCCACACTGGTTTTTAAACATTGATGAATGGGCTTTACTCTTGAAGGCCAGTGATAGATCTCAACTACCACTTTTAAGAAACGCTCTCGGGTTTACTCAAAACCTTACAGACGAAGCTAGATTTCATATTTATGCTTGTAGCATTATGTATGTGTTTGACCATTGGGAAAGTCCAGTTGCAAAAAGACAAAAAATTGTTTCATTAATTCAGAAAGCAAATTTCCCATCCAGCCAATCTGTTGATTTTTCAAATTTTAATGCACAATATGGTAATTTTGCAACCTCACCAGGTGACAGATTAGCAGGGCAAAAAGAAGAAGATTTCAAAAGTTCAGTTCGAGTTCATATTAAAGAAGACATCACAATAGACCCAAAATATAATTCTGAGAAATTCAACTTTGGTGATTTAGAGCAAGCTATTGAAAATGCAATTCTCTATGAAGAATATCACGGTAATAAACAAATACGTGACTACTGTTCTTCGCTTATTACACGTTATAAAAGTATTAAGGAAAGAGAAGATTTTCATTTTCTAACAAGAAACACTGACGATATTAGTACACAAGACTATTTGCAGAAATTTTTAGGGCTTGAAAAAACTACAAAAAAAAGTCAGCTTGTTGTTATTGATTTAAACTCCGCAAATGACGAGACAGTTGAAGTAATATCTTGTGTTTTATCAAGAATGATTTTCGAAAAATTGCGGAACTCCAAAAATAGAAACATTTACCCAATAAATCTTGTATTGGAAGAAGCACACCGCTATATCTCAACTGATACAGGTAAAGTATTCGGTGACGCAAATAAAATTTTTGAACGCATTGCTAAAGAAGGCAGAAAATATGGAATGTTTCTACTTGTTTCCTCACAAAGACCAAGTGAACTTTCAAAGACAGTGCTTTCACAATGCAGTAATTTCATAGTTCATCGGATTCAAAATCCAGAAGATTTGTCACATATTAGACAAATTACGCCTCATATTTCCGAAACCATTTTGAGAAGAATGCCCTCAATACCGACACAACACGCTTTAATTTTTGGACACGCAGTTAATTTGCCGACAACTTTCAAAGTAAATGAAGCTGACCCAACACCTAAAAGTGACAACAATAAGATTAGTGAAAATTGGTTTCAAGAAAAAGACTTTAAAGTTGAACTATAATATAGAAAAAGAAGGGCGAAGGCATAACATCACCTATACGCAAGCAGGGGTTTCGTGCTTCGTAGGACAGGAAAGTGGTAAATTTAAAGTTCAATTCTTCGTAGGAAGTTCAGTGGTTAAAATCCCTGCCTGCGTATAGCTGAATCCCGTTGTAATACAGCTTAAAAAGTTGAAATTCTGTGCAAAATACCGAATATCAGG
>CAZHCK010000139.1:0-3372 GCA_964530915.1 uncultured Cloacibacterium sp.
ACTTTTCTATTATTAAAAAAAACTTATTTAATCTGGAAATTTCATCGACTGAGCTATAATTCTGAATATAATAATTAGGCTCTTCAATGTAAAAATTTTTCATCACACTATCTTTTTTATAATATATAGAGACGCTTCCTGAATCCAAAAAAGCCACCTTCTTTGTTATATTCTTTGTTAACTTTGAATCTAACTCTAAAAGTTTAGTTTCTTCTATTTCTTTCCAAATTTCACTTGATTTAAGAGTTGAAAGATGTTTTACTTTAACGTCTTCATTATATACATTAAAAAAATATGAAGCTTTAGTATTTCCTTTTTTACTAATCTTCATCACAAAAACATCATAATCAATAGTATTTCCACTGTGGGAAACATACACTCTTAACTCATTATTATCTAAAGAGTCTTTTAATCCTAAATATTTATTTACATAATAGTCTTGAGAAAATAAAAAATTAGAAAACAGTAAAAGAAAAAATATTTTTTTCATAATTACTTTAGAGTTTATTTTCCCTCTTTATACCAAGAAGAATATTTCACATAATTATTGGCAATTCTATCTATTTCTCCAGAAATCAGTTCTTGCGAAACGTCTTTTATTTTTTTTGCAGGAACTCCTCCCCATAATTCACCTGCTCTAATGTGAGTTCCTTGTGTAACTACAGAACCAGCAGCTACAATAGAATTACTTTCTATCACACAATTATCCATTACCACAGAACTCATCCCAATCAGTACATTATCATGAATCGTGCAACCATGAACACAAGCATTGTGCCCAATCGAAACATTATTGCCTATCACTAAAGGAAATTTTTCATACGTACAATGCAGCATCACATTATCTTGTACATTTACTTTGTTTCCTAATTTTATATAGTGTACATCTCCTCTAATTACCGCATTATACCAAATACTGCAATCTTTTCCCATCTCTACATCGCCTATGATGACTGCAGTTTCTGCTAAAAAAGTATTTTCCCCGATTTTTGGAGTTTTTCCTAAAAGTTCTCTTACTAAAGCCATATTTTAGTCTACAATTTGTGGTTAAAATTTTAAAAATCTGCAAAATATTAATAATTGAAAAAATCTAACTAGCATCTTCTCTCTTCTGACTTGCTTTCCGTATTTTTGCATCTCAAATTTAAGTAAAAAATGCATACAATTATTATAGAACCTACTGCAAACCCAAATGTAATGAAGTTTGTGGCTGATTATACCCTGATTCCAGGTTCATTAGAACTTGATAGAACTTCTGATATTTCAGAAATTCCATTGGCTCAAGAACTTTTCAATTATCCTTTTGTTTCTAAGGTTTTTATCTCTGCTAATTTTGTAGCAGTTGCTAAAGAAGACCATGTAGAATGGGAGCATATTGCAGAAAGTCTTAAAAATGTAGTCGAAGATGAGCTTCTAGCCAATCCTAGAATTTACAGACAAAAACCTCAACAGAGATATGAAATCTTTGCCGAAATGACACCCAATCCTTCAGTAATGAAGTTCGGTGGAAACAGATTATTATTAGATGGTTTCGTAGAAGTAAAATCTAGAGAAGAAGCAGATGAAGTTCCTTTAGCAAAAGTACTTTATGATGAGTTCAAATTTGTAAAAGAAATTTTTGTTTCAGAAAATTTCGTGGCAGTAACCAAAGATGATTCTGTACAATGGCATGAGGTGATGACTGTAGTGAGAAATGTAATTGCCGAGTTTTTACAAAATGGTCATAAAATCACCAATAAAGAACCTCAGAAACACGAAAGTCCTGTAGAAAAAATCATCAACAGAGAGTATACAGATGTTGAGCAAAAAATTTCTGATATTTTAACCGAATATGTTTCACCAGCTGTAGAAAACGACGGTGGGAAAATCTCACTTTTAGAATATGATGCAGAAAATAAAACCGCAAAAATGCTTTTACAAGGAGCTTGCAGCGGTTGCCCAAGTTCTACTGCTACCTTAAAAGGAGGAATTGAGCAAGTGCTTAAAAATTTCTTGCCAGATTTAGTAGAGAAAGTAGAAGCTGTAAACGGATAAAAAGAATTGCGAAATTCGAAAAAATTGAACTTCGTTTAAAAAATTAAAAAATTAAAAATTTTGGAAAATAATATCGCTAAAAACTCGAAAAAGGGAATTTTACTCGTAAATCTTGGTTCGCCGAAATCTACAAAAGTAGAAGACGTAAAAGAATATCTAGATGAATTCTTGATGGACGAACGTGTGATAGACTATCCATGGTTCTTTAGAGCACTTTTAGTAAAAGGAATTATCCTCAATACTCGCCCTAAAAAATCTGCGGCAGCTTATAAAACCGTTTGGACAGATGAAGGTTCGCCATTGATTGTCATCACGAAACAGATTCAACAAAAATTGCAGAAATTAGTTGATATTCCTGTAGAAATTGGGATGAGATACGCTGAACCAAGCATAGAAACCGGAATCAGAAACTTGGTAGAAAAAGGCGTAGAAGAAATAGTTCTTTTCCCACTTTATCCGCAATATGCTATGAGTACTACAGAAACTGTAGTTGAAAAAGCAAAAGAAGTTCAGGCGAAACTCTTCCCAAACATCAAAATCAATTATGTAAAACCTTTCTACAATAGAGACCTTTACATCAATTGTTTGGCTGAAAGTATTAAAGAAAAATTACCAGAAAATTTTGATTTGCTTCAGTTTTCGTATCACGGAGTTCCAGAAAGACATATTTACAAAACAGACCCTACCAAAACTTGCAAAATAGGCGATTGTTGTTTCAAAGAAGATCATCCATCACATCAATATTGTTATAGACACCAATGTCTGAAAACTACCGAATTGGTAAGACAAAAATTAGGTTTAGAAGACAGTCAAGTGAAATCTACTTTCCAGTCTAGATTAGGAAAAGACAAATGGATAGAGCCTTACACAGATGAAACTTTAGAAAATCTCCCTAAAAACGGAGTGAGAAACCTAGCAATTGTTTGTCCAGCTTTTGTAAGCGATTGTTTAGAAACCTTAGAAGAGATTTCTGTAGAAGGAAAAGAAGAGTTTTTGCATGCAGGTGGAGAAAACTTCCACTACGTTCCTTGCCTTAACGACGAAGACAGATGGATAGAAGTCGTAAAACAACTTTGCGAAGAAGAATTATAGAAAATAAATACATTCTCAAACAAATACCCATAAAAAAATAGGGGTATTTTTATTTTATTACGTTTTTTATTCATATTTTTGATTAAAAATAAGGGGTAATAAAAAATAAAATAAAAATGGAAAATAATTTAGATTCTTTAAAAAGCAAAATCAACTCACTTCCTGTTGAGTTTTTAGAAATGATTTCAAATTACTTTGAAAACCTAGAAACTAAAAAAAATTCAGGGATTTGCACTTACCAAATAG
>CAZHCK010000140.1:0-3245 GCA_964530915.1 uncultured Cloacibacterium sp.
GAAGAGTTTTTAAAAGCCAATCATCAAGAGCAGGAAGAAGCTCAATTAATCAACGGTAATTTTTATTGGAAAATTTCTAAAGGAAATACGCTTGACAGTGAGTTTGGTAAGATTTTGGGAAAGAAATCTTTTAAAAACATTCTAACCAGCCGAAATATCAATACCATCGAAAAAATTGTCAATAAATTTTTCATCCTTTAGGAATGAGGCAAAGAAAATTTATCAATAAATTTAAGTAATTTTAGACCGCTAAAATCATTATAAAATGAAACTAAAACATACAATTATCGCTCTAGCAGCACCTTTCCTTATGAAAGCACAACAGGTGATGACGCCAGAAATTCTCTGGACACTTAATAAATTCTCGGTTACTGCAGTAGAACCGTCTCAGTCTGGGTTATTCTACAGCGTAGGAAAAGTAGATTTGAAAACCGAAAAGACCAACAAAGAACACTTTTACTACGATTTATCTAAAAATCAAACTTCTAAAGTTGATTTTGGCAAAAAATCTTTAATTCAGTGGGACAAAAATGGAATTTACGCTTCAGAAGGCGATAAAATTTACATTTCTAAAGATAGAGGATTAACTTGGACTGAATTTTACACCATTGGTGATGCAGACAATATTATCATTTCTCCAGATGGTAAAAAAATCGCTTTCAGTAAGTCAGTTCACGTAGAAAAATTGTTAGGAAAAGACAAATATTCTGACCTTCCTAAAACTACAGCTCAAATCTATACAGATCTTAACCATAGACATTGGGATGCTTGGAACGAAGGAAAATACAATCACGTTTTTGTAGCCAATGTAGGTGAAGATGTTGCGAAAGCTAAAGATTTATTAGAAAATTTACCTTTTGATTCTCCTCAAAAACCTCATGGCGGAAGCGAAGATTTCGTTTGGAGTCCAGATTCTTCAAAGGTTTTATACGTTTGCAAGAAAAAATCGGGGAAAGATTATGCAACAAGCACTAATACAGATATTTACGCATATGATTTAGCTTCTGGTAAAACCGAAAACTGGACAGAAGGAATGATGGGGTACGATGTAAATCCTAAGTTTTCTCCAGATGGAAAGTCTTTGCTTTGGCAATCAATGGCGAGAGACGGTTATGAAGCAGATAAAAATGACATTGTAGTGATGGATTTGGCTTCTAAAAAAATCACAAATCTTACTAAATCTTGGGACGAAAGCGTAGTAGGTGATATAGCATGGAGTCCAGATTCTAAAAATATTTATTTTTCTACCGCTTACAGAGGTGTGAAACAGCTTTTCCACATCGGTTTAGATGGGAAAGTGAAACAAATTTCTGGTGGTAATTTTGATGTGAATGAAATTATTGCCTTCCAAAGCGGAAGTATTTTAGTAACGAGAACAGATATTAATCATAATGCAGATTTATTTAAAGTTAATGTAAAAGACGGAAGTATGTTGCAGTTAACTTCTGTAAATGAAAGCACTTACGCTAAATTATCTCAAGGAAAATCTGAACTGAAAATGGTGAAAACTTCTGATGGTAAAGAAATGGGAGTTTGGTTCCATTATCCACCGAATTTTGACCCAAATAAGAAATATCCTACACTTTTATATTGTCAAGGAGGTCCGCAATCTGCTTTAACTCAGTTTTTCTCTACTCGTTGGAATTTCGCTTTGATGGCAGCAAATGATTACATCGTAGTTGCACCAAACAGAAGAGGAATGCCAGGTTGGGGAACCAGATGGAACGAAGATATCTCTAAAGATTGGGGAGGACAGCCAATCAGAGATTATTTAGCGGCGGCAGATTTTGCTAAAACTTTACCTTATGTAGATGGTGATAGAATGGCTGCAGTAGGAGCTAGTTACGGCGGTTACAGCGTTTTCATGTTGGCTGGAGTTCACGAAAATAGATTCAAAACGTTCATTGCTCATGACGGACTTTTCGATATGAAATCTTGGTACGGAACTACCGAAGAGTTATGGTTTGCCAATTGGGATTTAGGTTCGCCTTGGGAAAAACCTTTACCAAAAGCGTATACCGATTTTAACCCCATCAATTTTGTAGACCAATGGAATAAACCAATTATGGTGATTCAAGGAGGTTTGGATTTCAGAGTAGGTTATGAACAAGGTCAGGAAGCTTTTCAAGCAGCAAAAATGAAAGGTCTTAAAACCAAATTCCTTTATTTTCCCAACGAAAACCACTGGGTTTTACATCCTCAAAATGGTTTAGTTTGGCAAAGAGAATTCTTCGATTGGTTGAAAGAGACTTTGTAGAAAGAAATAAAAAAGTTCAGTTAATCTGAACTTTTTTTATTTTCATTCAATTCGTCATATTTGGTTTTTAATCTAAATTCATCATCAAAAAAATTACCAAATTTTTCTTCACCATTTATGATAAATCTACAATTATATTCATTGTCATTCCATTTTTCATTAATTGTTAGTTCGGTTCCAATTTCTAAACCATTAGCGTATTCAATTAGAATAACTTTTTCTTCTGGATAATAATATTGTTCTTTCATTAATATATTGTATTTAAATTTGAACAAATATAAATATAAAGCTAAGAAAAAATCCTTTTGCTAAAATGAAGATATTCTCATTTCCGCCAATCATTAATAACGAATCAAAGATTCTGATTTTAGGCTCTATTCCGGGAGTTAAATCTTTGGAAATGCAACAATATTACGCACATCCTCAAAACAAATTCTGGAAAATTATCTTTGAACTATTCACTGAAAAATTTACCACAGATTATGACGAAAGAATTAAAATTTTAGAAAAATACCACGTTGCACTTTGGGACGTAATAGACAATTGCGAAAGAAAAGGAAGCCTTGATTCTGAAATTAGAAACGAAGAGGCGAATAAAATAGGAGAGTTGCTACACAATTATCCAAACATAAAAGCTATTTTCTGCAACGGACAAAAATCCTATAAAAATTTAATGAAAATTTTACCGAAAGATTTTCATCTACCAATTATTGTTTTACCTTCTACAAGTCCTGCTCATGCAAGTTTGAGGTATGAAGAAAAATTATTATCTTGGCAAAAAATTAAAAACTATTTACCATGAAAAAACTTTTATCTTTTTTACTCATTTTTCTTTCTACTTTTTTCTTTTCTCAAGAGTACACTTTTGAATATTCGGTTAAAATAAATCATAAGTCACTAACTACAAATGATAATGAAATAGATAGCTTTTTATTTTATTATAATAATTCCAATCAGAATTCTTTATATAATTATAACAATGGAGATT
>CAZHCK010000141.1:0-3226 GCA_964530915.1 uncultured Cloacibacterium sp.
TTCTTCGCTCCACGATGTTACGCTCAGAAAGACAATGTTTTAGGATTCAAAGGAGGGGGCTTGGTGGTGACGAAGCCGCCACCAAGCCCCCTCCTTTAGAAATACACGCAAATTGCAGTCTTTCTGAGCGTTAGCGAATAATCTCATGCTTTTCCCCGGACAATAGTGATTTTTTTTAATCACTATTGCTGAAATGTAAATTTCTTTTGTAATTTTCAGGGCATAATTTGCTCACTATTATATTGACATGGATTTAGGAGATGGTAACGGGAGCAGATGATTGGAAATACCCGTAGGTTATTAGATGGATAATTTGCTGAGGATATATGCGGGTTAGTCTTTATGCTGAAAAGACACTTTATAAATAATCAATTTGGAGGATTATAAAAATGAAAAAAAAATCTATTCGTATTAATTGGTTGGTACTTGCAACACTATTTCTGTGTAGTACTAACATTGGATGGGCAAATAATATTACCGGAGCCGTTTTTTCAGGCAAAGTTAAATCTTCAAAATCAGGCAAGTCATGGACTGCCAATGTGAAGATTGTTTCCTATAATCAGTCTTCAGGAAGGGTGGAAGGAGAAATTGAATGGCCTTCTTTGAATTCAGTGCATAAAATCATTGGAAATCTGACAGATTCACATTTTACTTTTAAAGAGGTTGAGTATATCAGGAAAGGAAGTGCAAACCTGAACTGCCAGTATACTACCACAATCAGTGGCAATAAAATTTCAGGTACCTGGTCTGACCCCGGTTCGGACAATGGAACGATTGAACTGATTAAGAAAGTTAATGAAGAAAAAGCAGCACCTCAGAATAATTTTACCGGAGCCGTTTTTACAGGTAAAGCTAAATCTTCAAAATCAGGCAAGTCATGGACTGCCAATGTGAAGATTGTTTCCTATAATCAGTCTTCAGGAAGGGTGGAAGGAGAAATTGAATGGCCTTCTTTGAATTCAGTGCATAAAATCATTGGAAATCTGACAGATTCACATTTTACTTTTAAAGAGGTTGAGTATATCAGGAAAGGAAGTGCAAACCTGAACTGCCAGTATACTACCACAATCAGTGGCAATAAAATTTCAGGAACCTGGTCTGACCCAAGTTCGGACAATGGAACGATTGAACTATACAAGAAATGACCCTGGACTTTTGAATCTGCTGAACACAAAAGGGTAATCGAATGCACGGCCGGTGTGCGTGAAGCCCACCGGTGCGTCCATCGGCAGAAGCCCAGAAACCTCCTCTCCCACCGGCCGCCCGCAACCAGGTAGTCGCGTTATGCCCGCTTGCCGGATAATAAACATTCCGGTTGCCATAGCCGAAAAATGAGAATGAAATACAAATTTCTTCACGCATTATTGCTGATATGTAAATTTCTTTTGTAATTTTAAGGGGTAATTTGCTCCCTGAGTTATAGATAGGGATATTGGAGATGGTAGCGGGAACGGGTGATTTTAAGTGAGTATAAATGCTTGTAAATAATTAAATGACTAGTTTGTTGTGTGTATTTACAAGTTGGCAGCAAGGCTAAAAACAGATGATAACAAACAATAAAACGTAATAAAATGACAGAAGAATTAAAAGACCAAGAGTTACCAGAAGAAAAAGTTCTTGACCAAGACGAGCAAGACGATGAAGTTGCTCCCGTTCAATACGACATTTCAACTTATGGTGCTGACTATACTGTAGATGGACTTATTAAAAGACTTCAAAAAGGAGACATATTCATTCCTGATTTTCAACGAGATTACGTTTGGAATCAAGCTGAAGCCTCTAGATTAGTAGAATCCTTATTACTTGGACTACCTATACCAGGTGTATTTTTAGCAAAGGAAGGAGACAGTAATAAACTTTTAATCATTGACGGACAACAACGACTTAAATCGTTACAGTTCTTTTATGAAGGTTTCTTCAATCCAAAGGAAGAACAAAAATCTAAACGGGTATTTAAACTTATAAAAGTTCAAAAAAGGTTTGAAGGACTTACTTACGACAAATTAGAAGAAAACGACAGAATAAAGTTAGACGATTCAATCATTCACGCAACTATTGTAAAACAAGAAGCTCCGAATGATGAAAACACTAGTATTTATCACGTATTTGAAAGGCTGAATAATGGTGGTAAGAAGTTAACACCGCAAGAAATTAGAACAGCAATTTACTACGGTAGCTTGAATGACCTCATTACTAAATTAAATTCATTTAAAGACTGGAGAGAAATGTTCGGTCCTACTAATGCTAGACTTAAAGACCAAGAGCTTATTTTAAGATTTTTCGCAGCTTATTATAACTCTGCTAGATACGAAAAACCAATGGTTGAGTTCTTAAACAAATTCAATAAGAAGAACAGGAACGCAGAATCACAATTTATTGGAGAAGCCGAAGATTTATTTAAAAAGACAATTACTACAATAAAAGAAAGTATTGGAAAGTCAGCATTTAGACCAACAGGTGTAATTAATGTTTCGGTATTTGAAGCAGTTTCTGTTGGTGTAGCAAGAATTATTGCCAAAGGACAAAAAATAGATACAGATAGACTTATTGATGCTCACAAAAAGTTAATGGCTGACACTGACTTCCAAAAATCAGTTACAAGTGGGACATCAGACGAGTCAGTTTTTGCAACAAGACATAAATTGGTAAATCAATATTTCTCTATTTTATGATTCACAACTTAGCACTTAGACGAGAATCAGAGAAAATTCTAAGGCTAATTGAGAAAGCTGAAGATACCTTTGAAGTTGAAGATGAAATGCGTTCTCATATGGCAAAGTATATTTGTATACTTTGTTCTGGATTTTTAGAAAACGCTATTCATTACATATACTCTGACTATATCAGAAGCGAAACAACGAGTTCTCCAATCATTTCGTATTCTTCAATATCAATAAACAAAGTCCAAAATCCAAATTCAGAGAAATTTAGAGAAATTGCTAAAAGTTTTAATCCAGATTGGGAAGTTGGGTTAAGAGAGTATTTACAAGACGAAGAAAGAAGTGCTGCAATAAATTATATAATTCGTGACCGACATAAAATTGCTCACGGTAAGGATTCGGACATAACACTTGCTAGAATTAAGGAATATCATTTAAAGACTGTTGAAGTGGTAAAATTTGTAGAAACACAATGTGGACTGATAGAAGAATAATAAGAAGCCCAGCTGCCAACAAATAAGACTTAAACGCAGTCGCTGAGTAAAAAGCAAAAATCGCAGCCGTGA
>CAZHCK010000142.1:0-2979 GCA_964530915.1 uncultured Cloacibacterium sp.
ACTAAAGATTTTACATTTTGAGGAACAAAGATAATTTTAAAATTATTTAATCTTCTAGCAACCAAATAAGGCTCTATGATGTACTTTTTCTGCTTTTCTAAATTTTTAGAATTTTTCACAAAAAAGACTACTTTATCTTTTTCTTTAACAGAAATTATTTTTTCTTTAAAAAATTCGTGCACTAAGATTTCGGAGTTAGAATTTTCATAGTAGTTAAATCCTATTCTAAGCATTAAAAATAAAATGACCAAAAATCCTACTTTGACGAGTGATTTTAATTGATGAAGCACTAAAACTTTCCTCAAAAAATAAATTATGATAAAAAGAACAATGACTTCTGACCAATGCATTGAGATGTTTTTGAAAAAGAAATTGTCTAAATCTGCGAAAAAATGAATCACTTTCAAAACCAGTTGAACTCCAGAATCATAAATAGTATTTAGCCAAGAAATATTGAGGCCAAAACCCAACAAAATGGTCATCAACAATGCAAAAATGATAATGATTTCAGAAAAAGGAATCACTACCAGATTCGCAATAACCGAAATCAGAGAATATTGATGAAAATAATAAATAACCAATGGTAAAGTCGCCAATTGCGCAGCAATACTAATCGAAACTACATTCACCAAAAAATTCTGAAAATTATTTTTAGGTTTCGGCAAATATTTTAGAATCGGTTCATTGAGCCAAAAAATTCCAAAAACAGCAATAAAACTCAATTGAAATCCTACATCAAAAAGTTGGTTCGTATCAAAAATCAAAATCGCGAAACCCGAAATCGCCATCGCATGTAAGAGATCTGGTTTTCGTTGTAATAAAACATAGAAATAATAAGCAGAAATCATAATACACGAACGAATCACAGAACTCCCAAAATCTATAAAAATTGCAAATAACCAAATGAAAATCAAAGAAACAACAATCGGAATATTTCTAAAATTTGCAGAAAAAAGTGGTTTCAAAAGCAACAAAATCAACCAAAAAATAATCGCCATGTGCGAACCTGAAATCGCTAAAATATGCACCAAACTAGATTTGCTAAAATCTTCTACCGTTTCTCGGTCCATTTCTGTACGATCTGCCAGAATGATTCCTTTGGTAAATTCTCTGGATTTCTCTGAAAGATTTGCTTGGTCTATATTTCGCAAAACTTCTAATCGCTTTTGCTTTATTTTTTCAGATAATGTAAGGTTTCCCTTGTCAGCAATTTGATAAGAATCAGAAGCATATCCTTGAAAATAAATATGCTTTCTGGCTAGGTATTTTTGATAATCAAATCCAAAATCCTGAACATTCGTTTTAACTTTATTCAGATAAATTTCGGCTTTATAAAAATGTTTGAAATCCAATTCCTTTTCTTCTTTTGGAACCGACAACACCAAACCTAAATGGTTTATTTCGTCGTTAACTTTCAAAATTTTGACTTCGTAACGTTTATTTTTTTCGTTGGAATTCAGTTTTTTATCCAAAGTAAAAATCACTTCCGAAGAATTAGGAAAATTGGGGAAAATTTGTTCTTTATTATGGAGTTCATGTGCGAAAACACCTAATCCCAAAAAGAAAATTGCCAATACATACTTTTTGATTTTGAGGAAAAAATCAATTTTTAAAAAGCAAAGAAATAAAAATACTAAGCTAAAACTCAAAAACACATTGACTAAAGCAGTTGACAAGTTCAACTTTTCGGAAATAAGAATCCCGAAAATGAAACAAAGCCACAAAATCAAAAGTGGTTGCTTGTTCATGCGATTTGGTTATTAGTTTAACCAAATATAAAAAATTTTGAAGATTAATTGAAGATTAATCTAAGAATTCACCAAAATTTCAGCAGCATTTTGGCTTGCACCTTTTCCGCCTAATCTTTCTCTGAGAAGTTCGTAGTCCTGAAGCATTTCGTCACGTTTTTGTCCTTCAAGAATTTTTTGAAGTTCAGCAACTAAATTTTCTGTATTCAATTGATTTTGAATCAATTCCTTCACCACTTCTTTATCCATAATCAAATTCACCAGAGAAATAAATTTGATATTTTTCACCACACGTTTACCGATTTCGTAAGAAATTTTACTGGTTCGATAACACACAATTTCTGGAACATTCAGCAACGCCGTTTCAAGAGTTGCCGTTCCCGAAGTCACCAAAGCTGCTCTAGAACATCTCAACAGATCATAGGTTTTATTGGAAACAAAATGTACGTCATCATCTACAAATTTCTGGTAAAATTCTTTAGGCAAACTTGGCGCACCTGCAATTACAAATTGATAATTTTTGAAAGAATTACGCACAGAAAGCATCAAACTCAGCATTTTTTCTACTTCTTGTTCGCGGGAACCTGGTAAAAGTGCGATGATTTCTTTTTCATTTAAACCATTTTCCTTTTTAAAATTTTCTGCAGAAATTTCTGGCAAATCAGAAATCGCATCGAGTAAAGGATGACCTACGAAATGAGCATCAACTTGGTGTTTTTTATAAAAATCTTTCTCAAAAGGAAGAATCACCAGCATTTCGTCTACATATTTTTTGATGGTTTCTACTCTGCCTTCTTTCCAAGCCCATAATTGTGGAGAAATATAGTAAACTACTTTTATTCCAAGATTTTTGGCAAACTCTGCAATCCTCAAATTAAAACCTGGATAATCTACCAAAACCAAAACATCTGGTTGATAATTCTTAACATCTTCCTTGCAAAGTTTTATATTTTTCAAAATCTTTCTAAGGTTCATCGCCACTTCCAAGAAGCCCATAAAAGCGAGTTCTTTATAGTGTTTTACAGGTTTTTCACCCGCAACTTTCGTCATTAAATCTCCTCCCCAAAATCTGAATTCCGCATTTTGGTCTTTCTGTAAAATGGCTTTCATTAAATTAGAAGCGTGTAAGTCTCCCGATGCTTCTCCTGCGATTATATAGTATTTCATAAGTGAAAAAATAATGAAGAATAAATGATTTTATCAATTTCGAATATCAACCCCCAAATTTCAA
>CAZHCK010000143.1:0-2840 GCA_964530915.1 uncultured Cloacibacterium sp.
GGATATTAGCGTTTTTATCTGATAGTAATGATTTATTCCAGATTTTTCCGACAGAGTCACTAACAAATAAATCGTTCTTTTCTCCAGCAAGTGTTTTTGTAAATATTAAAGATGAATCTTTGTCAAATCTCAGAGGGTTTTTTACGCCGTATTTATTTGACAAATCTTTTGAAAAATTATACATTTCTTTAGATTCGTATTTTATTTTAGCAAATTGAACTGTTAGAGAATCAAATATATTATTTTGATAGTCAATTTTATCAAAATACATTTTTTCAAATGTTTGCTTTTGGAAATACATAAAAGCAATTATAATTGCTCCTAAAAGAACAAAAAAATTATATATTTTGTCAGGTATAGATAAGTTCATTTTTTAACAATTTATTCACTAAATTACAAAAAAAATCTACAGAAAATTACGGAAAGCCATAAACAAAAAAGTCTAGAAATTATCTCGACTTTTATTTTTGATTATCTGGTAAAGGCAAATGGTATTTCTTAAAAATTTCCACTGCTTTTTTTACATCTTCCATATCGGCTGGTCGACAATTTTCTAGAGGATACGCTCTGCCAATTTCTTTCCATTTGTGTGCGCCCATTTGGTGAAATGGCAAAATATCTACGCGTTCTACATTTTTGAACTGAGAAACATATTTCGCCCAATTTTCTAAATCTTCCTCACCGTCTGTATAACCAGGAACGAGAACATATCTTAGCCAAGTTGGTTTATTGATTTCAGACAAATATTGCATAAATTGAAGCGTAGGTTCTAGTTCTACTTCCGTTAATTTTAGATATTTTTCTGGGTCTATGTGTTTAATGTCCAGAAGTACCAAATCTGTAATTTCTAAAACTTCTTTGATTTCTTCACTGAACAAATATCCATTGGTATCTACACAAGTGTGAATGCCGTTTTCCTTACATTTTTTGAATAATTCCAGAACAAAGTTGGCTTGCATCAGAGGTTCGCCACCCGAAACGGTAACGCCACCAGATTTTATAAAACCTTTTACTTTTTCGATTTCATGGAAGGCTTCGTCTACGGACATTTTGGTTTTTTCGCCTTTGTTCCAAGTGTCTGCATTGTGACAATAGAGACAACGCAAATGACAACCTTGCAGAAAATAAACAAATCTAATTCCTGGGCCGTCTTTGGTGCCGAAAGTTTCGTATGAATGGATAAATCCGTGATTTGACATGAGTATACTTTTGTCTTTTTGTTTTTGATTTTATGAATCTAAATTATAAACCAAAGATAATGATTAATAACTCTAATTAAAAAACGCTTCGACTCCGCTCAGCGTGACAACTTTAATAAAACCGTAAATTTTCAGCATTGTCATGCTGAGCGGAGTCGAAGCATATTCTTAAAAAAAGAGTTAAGAAATTTCTTAACTCTTCTTCAAGATAATTGATGTTATATATAAATTAGAAACATTCTGTGATGGTTCTGTTGATGACATCTAATTGTTGTTCTTTAGTCAACTTGATGAAATTCACTGCGTAACCAGAAACTCTAATGGTTAATTGAGGATATTTTTCTGGGTGTTGCATTGCATCTTCTAATAATGAACGATTGAAAACATTTACATTTAAGTGGTGACCTTTTTGGTTGAAATATCCGTCTAAAAGTCCAACTAAATTTCCTTGTTTTTCGTCTAATGTTTTTCCTAAAGTTTCAGGCGTAATCGCAAAAGTGTAAGAAATACCATCTTGTGCATGTTCGAAAGGTAATTTAGCAACAGAAGCAAGTGAAGCTACTGCACCTTTTGTATCTCTTCCGTGCATAGGATTTGCTCCAGGTCCGTAAGGTTCACCTTCTCTTCTTCCGTCTGGTGTATTTCCTGTTTTTTTACCGTAAACTACGTTTGAAGTAATGGTAAGAACAGATTGCGTAGGAATTGCATTTCTGTAAGTTTTTTGTTTTCTTACTTTATTCATGAAAATTTCTACAATTTCTGCTGCGAATTTATCGGTGTTGTCATCGTTATTTCCGTAAGGAACGTAAGGTTTTTCTACTACATAATCTACTGCGATTCCGTTTTCGTCTCTTATTACTCTTACTTTTCCGTATTTCATCGCTGCAAAAGAATCGGCAACGATAGAGATTCCTGCAATTCCACAAGCTTGAGTTCTGATAACATTTACATCGTGAAGTGCCATTTCATAAGCTTCGTAAGAATATTTATCGTGCATGTAGTGAATGATGTTCAATGCTTGGATGTAAGTTTCCGCTAACCAATCCATCATTTTGTCGAACTTATTCCAAACATCATCGAAATCTAAATATTCTCCTTCTACTTTTGGCATTTCTGGAGTTACTTGAACTTTGGTTAATTCATCAATACCACCATTAATTGCATATAATAAAGCTTTAGGTAAATTAGCTCTCGCTCCAAAATATTGCATTTGTTTTCCTAAAGTCATTGGAGAAACGCAACAAGCGATTCCGTAATCGTCATTAAAGCAATCTCTCATTAAATCATCATTTTCGTATTGAAGAGATGAAGTATCGATAGAAACTTTAGCACAATATTTTTTCCAGTTTTCTGGTAATTGTTCGCTCCAAAGAACAGTTAAATTTGGTTCTGGAGATGCTCCTAAGTTGTATAAAGTGTGTAATAATCTGAAAGAGTTTTTGGTTACATAAGAACCGCCGTCTTTATTTAAACCACCAATTGATTCTGTTACCCAAACTGGATCACCAGAGAAAAGTGAATCGTATTCTGGAGTTCTAAGGAATCTGATGATTCTTAGTTTCATTACGAAATGGTCAATTAATTCCTGAGCTTCAATTTCTGTAAGAACGCCTCTTTTAATATCTCTTTCAATGTAAATAT
>CAZHCK010000144.1:0-2772 GCA_964530915.1 uncultured Cloacibacterium sp.
CATGTTTTCCTATTGCTACAAAAAAAACAGATACCATAGCAATATTCATACTCCAAAATAGATTAGCATTAAAAAAAATAGGGTATAATAACCCTAAGGTAGTTATTGTTATTATAATAAAGAACCAGCTTTTTTTGAAATATAATTTACTTAAAAACAATATTGTAAAAGCAAAAAAAATATTTGGTAAAAACCACATAGGAATACCCCAGTCCATAAATTCTTGTCCTCCTTGAGAAAAAAATATTCCAATAAAGTTTTTAGAAATCGATAAATTTTTTGATGCACTCTCTCCGAATTTTCTTCCTATAAAAACCCAAAATAAGAATAGAAATAATGCCCAAAAAAAGTATGGGATTATAATGGTTTTAAATTTTTTTTGTAGAAAAGAATTTGGTGATTTTTCTGGGAAAAAAAATCCTGAAATGATTAGAAAAAGAGGCATATGGAAACTGTAAATATACTTCTCTGTAACTGGAAAATTGTGTCCATAAACCACCAAAAAAATTGCAAAACCTCTTGCTTGATCAATCCATTTTTTTCTTTTCTCCATGATATTTTTAATTTCTATATAAATATCTTTTTGGTATTTTCAGTGGTAATTCTATCAATTTCTGCAAAATCTTTGTTGTAAATATTGACCAATTTTCCAACGACCAAATCCAGGTAAGAACTTTCATTTCTTTTTCCACGGTGCGGAACTGGTGCCAAATAAGGCGAATCTGTTTCCAAAACAATTTTTTCTAAAGGAATTTCGTGCAGAAATTGGTCGATTTTACCATTTTTAAAGGTAACAACGCCACCAATTCCGAGAAGGAAATTCAAATCTATTGCATGTTTTGCTTGTTCTAAATTCCCAGAAAAGCAATGGAAAATTCCTCTTAATTTCGGGTGTTTTTTACGTTCTAAAACCTCGAAGGTTTCATCAAAACTTTCTCTGGTATGAATGACAATCGGTAAATCTCTCTCAATCGCCCAATCTATCTGTTGTTCAAAAGCTTTTACCTGAATATCAAGCGTAGTTTTGTCCCAATACAAATCTATTCCGATTTCACCAATAGCTGGGAAACTTCTTTGATTCAAATAATTTTCTACAATTTCTAATTCTTTTTCCCACGTTTCTGGTTTTACATAACAAGGGTGCAATCCCATCATTGCGAAAATTTGATTGGGAAATTCAGCTTCCAAATCAAGCATTTTTTCGTGTGATTCTGAATCAATGGCAGGTAAATAAAATTCGGTAACGCCTTTATTGATGGCTCGATGAATCATTTCTGCTCTGTCTTCATCAAATTCTTCTGAATATAAGTGTGTATGGGTGTCAATCATTTTTTAAGAATTTATTTGTATTTTGTCATTCTGAACGAAATAAAATAGAGTGAAGAATCTCTTGTGAATAGATTCTTCATTTCGCTATGCTCCATTCAGAATGACAAACATAAAATTTATATTTTCATTTTCATGAGTAAGTCTGTTTGAACATCTTCTCCGAGAACAAAGTCATGTTTTCCGAAGATTTCAAAACCATTTTTTTCGTAAAAACGAATGGCTCTGTGGTTTTCTTCCCAAACGCCAAGCCAAACATATTCTAAATTCTTTTCTCTTCCGATTTCTATAGCTTTGTCAAAGAGAATTTGTCCGATTTTTTGACCTAAAAACGCTTTTAAAACATAAATTCTTTCAATTTCGAAGTAGTTTTCTTCTAATTTTTCGGTTTGAGCATCTTTGAAATTCAGTTTCAAGTAACCCAAGATTTCATCATTATTTTCGACGAAATAAAACTCAGAATTTGGATTTTCTAACTCAGATTTTAGCTTTTCAATGCTCAGATTTTCATGGAGATATTTTTGCATATCTTCTTCGGTATTCACTTCAGAAAAAGTTTCCTTGAAGGTTTGAATACTGAGATTTCGAAGCGTTTCTAAATCGTCGATATTGAGTTTTCTGATTTTCATATTTTAGGTTTTGGCTAAAGCCAAATGAAATTTGCTATTTTAAAAACGGGCTAAAGTTCGTTCCTATTGATTTTTTATTCTAATTTAAAATTAACAGAGATGTTGGTTTCAAATTTTATTTTTTTAAACTCAATATCAATTGGTTTCAATTCTTTTTTCTCCCTCGCAGAATATCCCATTACAACTACACCTTCTACATCTCCACTATTAGAATTGTAGATATTGTTTTCTAAGTCAGATATAAAAATTGCAGTTCCTAATTTTTGATTAAGAGCTTTAGTAATTAAAATCGCTTTGTTTTTTGCTTTTATTATAGCTTTAGCTTTTAAGTCTAAGATTATTTCTTCTGCTTTAGAATGTTCAGTTTTAACAAGTCTTACATTAGAAATATCAGAATTTTCTAATTCATAAATGACTCTTCCTGCTGTTTTTGCATCATACACAATTAAACTATATGATTTTGTTTTTAAAATGTCGGTGTTTTTTAAAAAATATTTTTTAAAATTACTAGCTAAATCATTGAGAGTTAATTGCTTTTTAGTATCTATTCCAATTGATTTTAACCTTTCTTCCATTAAAATTTCTAATTCTTCAATTGACTTTTTATCTTTTGTGTCTTTTTCTGAAATTAAAATATCAAGATAAATTCTATCTGGAGTTACTAAAGTATCCGCTTTTGCAGAAGTTTCTAAATAAGGTTGGTCTATGAAATTTTTAGTTTGAGAAAACACAAACGAAACAATAAATAAAGTGATGATGGTGAATAAATTTTTCATAATAAATATTTATTTTAAAGATGGTTATTTTTTTATTTAAG
>CAZHCK010000145.1:0-2731 GCA_964530915.1 uncultured Cloacibacterium sp.
AAGAACAGTTTTTAAATTATAAAAAAATAAATATCCCAAAACACTTGACAACCCCTGTTTTCATATCGTATATTTGCAGGCTTAAAAAATTTAAATAAAATCCGTAAATTTTATGAAAACATCTGATTTCAATTTTCACTTGCCAGAACATTTGTTGGCAGAACACCCTTCAGAACACAGAGACGAAGCAAGATTAATGGTTCTTGATAGAAAGACACAAACCATTGAACATAAACTATTTAAAGACGTAATCGATTATTTTAACGAAGACGATTTATTTATCTTTAATAATACCAAAGTTTTCCCAGCTAGACTATACGGAAATAAAGAAAAAACTGGTGCTAAAATCGAAGTTTTCTTATTAAGAGAACTTGATAAAGAAACCAGAGTTTGGGACGTATTAGTAGATCCAGCTCGTAAAATTAGAATTGGGAACAAACTTTTCTTTACGGAAGATGAATCTTTGGTTGCTGAAGTAATTGATAATACTACATCTAGAGGTAGAACTCTAAGATTTTTATTTGACGGTTCTTACGAAGAATTTCGTGCTAAATTAAAAGAATTAGGAGAGACTCCACTTCCTAAATACATCAAAAGAGAGGTAGAACCAGAAGATGCAGAACGTTACCAAACTATTTATGCTAAAATAGAAGGTGCAGTAGCAGCTCCAACTGCAGGTTTACACTTTTCTAAGCACTTAATGAAGCGTCTAGAAATTAAAGGAATTAACTTTGCAGAGGTTACACTTCACGTAGGTTTAGGAACATTTAACCCAATCGAAGTAGAAGATCTTTCTAAGCACAAAATGGAGTGTGAAGAAGCAATTATTGACGAAAAAACTGCTAATATAATTAACAAAGCAGCTGATGAAAACAGAAGAATTTGTGCTGTAGGAACTACCACAATGAGAGCTTTGGAAACTTCTGTTTCTTCTAATAAAAAGCTTTCTGCTTATCAAGGTTGGACCAATAAATTCATTTATCCACCTTATGATTTTGGGGTAGCAAATGCTATGATTACCAATTTCCACACGCCAAAATCTACATTAATTATGATGATTGCAGCTTTTGCAGGAACAGATTTTATCATGCACGCTTATGAAGAAGCTGTAAAAAATGAATATAAATTCTATTCTTACGGAGACGCAATGTTGATTCTATAGAAATTTTAAATTTTAGATTTTAAATTTTAGATTAAATATGTAGTCCGCTATATTTTTAATCTAAAATTTATCATTTAAAATCTAAAATTATTTTGAAAGACATCAGAACATTAAGTTTAGAACAACTCAAAGAATATTTTGTCACTCTTGGCGAAAAACCTTTTCGTGCGAAACAGGTTTATGATTGGTTATGGTCTAAAAATCTACATTCGATAGATGAAATGACCAACCTTTCTAAAGAGTTGAGAGAAAAAATTTCTCAAGAATTTACCATCAATCCTATTTCTGTAGATTTATTGCAAAAATCTAAAGATGGAACCATCAAAAATGGAGTAAAACTTCATGATGGACTTTTGGTAGAATCTGTTCTTATTCCTACAGAATCTAGAACTACCGCTTGTGTTTCTTCGCAGGTTGGTTGTAGCTTAAACTGTGAATTTTGTGCAACTGCAAAACTCAAAAGAATGAGAAATCTGGAAGTTGCCGAGATTGTAGACCAAGTTGCACTAATTGATAAACAGAGCAAACTGTATTTTGACAGACCTTTGTCAAACATCGTTTTTATGGGAATGGGAGAGCCTATGATGAATTATAAAAACGTAGTAGATGCTATCAGAAAAATTACCCAAGAAGATGGTTTAGGAATGTCAGCACGAAGAATTACTGTTTCTACGTCTGGAATTCCAAAAATGATGAAAATGCTTGCTGACGAAAATCTAAAAGTCAAATTAGCACTTTCTCTTCACTCTGCAATAGAGCATAAAAGAAACGAAATTATGCCTTTTTCCACAAAATTTCCGTTAACAGAAATTATGGAAGCGATGCAATATTGGTATGATAAAACTGGAAGCAGAATCACCTTTGAATATTGTGTTTGGAAAGGAATTAATGATGGTGATGAAGATATAAAAGCCTTGATTAAATATTGTAAACAAGTTCCTTGTAAAGTAAATTTGATTCAATATAATCCAATTGGCGAAGGGAAATTTGACCATAGAAGCGTGGAAGCCGAAGAAAAATATGTTCGTGGGTTAGAAAAAGCGGGAATTACAGCTTTAGTGAGAAGAAGTAGAGGTGGAGACATCGATGCAGCTTGTGGACAATTGGCCAACAAAAATTCTGGAGAATAAACTCTATGAAAAAATTCATTCTTGTTTTTCTATTTTTTAGTTTTCTTTTTTCTTTTTCTCAAAAAACAGAAAAGTTAGCTCTTAGGAAATACAAAATTGCCACGTTATCAGATTCTTTGAAAGAAACATCTGGTCTTACTTTTCTTAAAGATAAACTCTATACCTTAAATGATGGTGGCAATACCAATGAGATTTTTGAAATTGATAAAAATTCAGGTAAAATTTTATCAAAACTGAAAATTAATTTTTCGAATAAAGATTGGGAAGCGATTACCAGTGATGGTGAAAATTTTTATATAGGTGATTTTGGGAATAATGCTGGAAGTAGAAAAGATTTAGCCATTTATAAAACTGATTTTCAAGGAAATTATTCTAAAAATTCCTTTAATTATTCTCCACAAGACGATTTTTCTACGCGATATCTTTCTCATAATTATGA
>CAZHCK010000146.1:0-2726 GCA_964530915.1 uncultured Cloacibacterium sp.
GTCTTGTCTTTGTCTCAAAAAATATTTGAAAATTTCGTTTTACAATTTAATGTAATTGAAAATCAGAAAGTTCACATTTTTTTTCCAATTGAAAAATTGAACGAAATTAATACCAAAATCTTTATCAATTATTTTTTTGGAAAAAATATTCAGGTTTTTGTTCCAAAAATGGAAGGGAATAAGATTATTTCTATTCAGATTAAGCCAGATACTGTTTTTTTGCAAAATTCTTGGGGAATTCTAGAGCCAGAATCTAATGAAAATGAATCTGATGCTTTTGATTATGTAATTACACCATTACTGTATTGTGATGCATTAGGAAATAGAATTGGCTACGGAAAAGGCTTTTACGACCAATTTTTTTCAGGAATTAATCATGATGCAAAAAAAATCGGCGTGAATTATTTCTCGCCGACTGATTCTATTGATGATGTTTCTTTACAAGATGTAAAATTAGATTATTTAGTTACGCCTACAGAAGTGCTGTCTTTTGGTTTTACATCGATTTCTACAAAATAAAATTTGAATTCTTTTTTGAAATTCACTGGTGATTTTAAGAGTTTATATTGAGATTTTTTATTGAATTCACCAATCATTCTTTGGTCTCTATCTTTATATTCTACCGTATAATTGGCATAATCTAAAGTATCTTTTCCGTTAATTTCAGTATTGATGCTTAGATTTTTTACTTTCACCAGTTTTACTTTTAGACTATCTAATTCTTTTAATAACCCCATTACATTCGCCGAATCTTTTTTTACAAAATATCCTTGAATTTGCTCATAATTCAGTGAATCAATTGCCGTATTTTTATTTCCAGAAGAATACAGTGCAGAAATATCGTATAATTCTTGCAGTTTTTGCTGAGTTATACTTGCTATAGCTTGCGCACTGTCTAGTTTTGTGGTAGAATATACATCTTCATTATTGCCATATCTCAATACATCTATATCACTTATTGGCTGCTCTTTTTTACAAGCAATAATCGTCATTAATGCTAGGATTAAAGTAAAGATTACATTTTTATTTAGTGATTTCATCAGGTTGTATTTTAAATTTAATAAGGATTATTTTTTTAGTTTCGGGACTCACTTTAGTTTCTATCATTTTAAAATTTTTCAAAGAAGTAGTAGGTGTCGTGACGAGTCCTATATATTTTTGTTTGTCTAAGGTTTCTACGCCATACGTTTCATTATCGAAAACTTGATAAATTAAAGCGTTATTGCTAATGATTTTATCTAGTTCTTCTCTTTTCTTACTAATGTCATTGGTAGAATAGTAGTACAATGCTTGTGCGTAAACATCCGGTTCTAACTCTATCGTTTCATTAGTTCTAGCAGGATCTAGATTTCTATAAATAGTATCCTTTCTGTAAAAAGGTGAATTGACTTCCATAGCCAAAGTCTTGCTCTGAGTAGGAAATCTGAAAACCCCTAAATCATCATCTTCAATATCTTTGCCAGAATTGATAATATATCTAATAGGAGTTTCATTTTCTTTTAAAACTCTTATTTCTATGATGTCCTTGATTTTTGTATTTCTATCAGCGTCTATAAAAGTAAATTTATAATCTGTTGCAAAAATTCTTTGCCAAAAAACTAAAATCAAGACCATAGTCATCAATACTACAGAAGAAATAAGCCAAAAATATTGTTTGATAAGGCTTATCAAAGGATTTTTTAAAATTCTTTGTGAAGATGTAGTCGTTGTAACACTATGTTTCGTCTCCTCAAGAACTGGTTGAATTTCTGATGTATTAGTTTTTTCAATAGCTGGAATAGCTTTTTCAGATGTTGAAAATGCTGATTCTGTTGGTTTTTCAGTAGAAATTTCTAATTTTTCTTCATCTGCAATGATAATTTCTGATGGTTTTTCATGTTCAGAAATAATTTCATTGGCAAAAAGATGATTTTTCTTAAAATCATACCAAGATTGATACCCAGCATAGATGGCCAATAAATTGAGCATGTCTATTCTTGGTAATTTGCTAGAAGGAACCGTCTTGAAATAAGTATAGAAAGACTTTTCGCTAATATTTCCCTTAGCTTTTTTTCGTAAATCCTCTTGAAAATAAATAATATCAATTCCTTTCCACTTCGAAATTTCATCGTAGGAAGGATGGTGATTTTTAAGATATTCCGCCTGAACTTCTGCTTTTAATTGCTCGAAATGCAATAAATCTAAATCTGCCAAAATCTTATAAGATTATTTAAGTGTTTGATTATCAGTATAAGTTTTTTGTAAAACTATTTTACAAATATATTACAATTAATTTTCTAAAACAAATTTTTTCTATGAACCTATCTTTGCTCTGTTAAAAGTGAACAAAACAATTTTTAAACAATTTAATTAAATTAATTTATTATGAAAAAATCATTATTCGTAGCAGCTATCGCTGCATTAGCTGTTGTTGCTTGTAAAAAATCTGAAACTACTGAAGCTACTGAAACTGTAGATTCTGCTGCTGCTGTTGTTGACTCTGCTGCTGCTACTGTTGACTCTGCTGCTGCTACTGTTGATTCTGCTGCTGCAACTGTTGATTCAGCTGCTGCTAAAGTTGAAGAAGCTGCAAAATAATTTTTCTCAACAGAAAAAAACTAAAACGTTCCTCTCGGAGGAGCGTTTTTTTTATTCTTGCAAATGTAAAATTAAAAAATATTTCATCTGAATTTTTTTAGATGATTTTTTTTGTATTTATAAGTTAGTGAAGTTGAATAGAAATTAGG
>CAZHCK010000147.1:0-2678 GCA_964530915.1 uncultured Cloacibacterium sp.
ATATAGAGATTAATCTTATTTTTGAAAGATGAAAAAAGTATATTTTTTAAAGACATGCAGCACTTGCAAAAGAATTATGTCTGCATTTGATTTAACTGATTTTGAACAAAGAGAAATCAAGTCAAAAGCAGTTTCTGAAGAAGAATTGCAAGAAATGTATGCCTTGTCTGAATCTTATGAAGCACTTTTTAGCAAAAAATCTACTCAAATCAAGGAACGAAATATAGAGGTAAAATCTTTACAAGAAGAAGATTTTAAAAAACTGATTTTAGAGGATTATCGTTTTCTAAAACGCCCAGTTTTTATAATCAATCAAGAGATTTTTATAGGAAGTGACAAGAAAAATATTGAAGAATTAAATAGTTCTTTAAAATAAAAATGAATAAATTTCTTTTATTAATATTATTCTTTAGCTTAAATCTGAATGCTCAAACGGTTTATAAAACGCCTTCAGGAAGTAAATACCATATGTCATCATGTAGAATGGTGAAAAATGTATCTTCTGGAGTTTCTTTGAGTAAAGCAATAGAACTTGGATTATCTCCTTGTAAAATTTGTAAGCCTCCAATTTCATCTGCTTACCATTTGGTTTCTAAACCTAAAAAGGTTAATGGAGTAAATTCTAAAAATCAGTGCAAAGGAATTACCAAAGCGGGAAAAAGATGTAAACATTTCACGAGGATAGGAAATGATTATTGCTATCAACATCAACCATAAAAATTAAAATAAAAAAGCAGTTCGGAAAGAACTGCTTTTTGAGTATGTTATAAAAATTTCCTTATACAAATGGTAATTTCACCACTTTAGCAGGAATATTTTTATTTCTGATTTGAATAAAGATTTCAGAATCTAATTTGAAGTAAGGTTTAGCCACATAAGCAAGACCAACTCCCACTTTTTTCAAAGGACTCATAGTTCCAGAAGTTACTTTCCCGATTTCATTTCCTTCTGCATCTACTACCAAATAATCATGTCTAGGAATGGCTTTTTCTTGCATTTCGAAACCTACTAATTTTCTAGAAACGCCTTCTTCTTTTTGTTTTAAAAGGAATTCTTTATCTACAAATTCTTTGTCGAATTTAGTAATCCAGCCTAATCCAGCTTCTAATGGAGAGGTAGTGTCATCAATATCATTTCCGTATAAACAGAACCCTTTTTCTAGTCTCAAAGTATCTCTAGAAGCCAATCCACAAGGAATTAGTCCAAATTCTTCACCTGCTTTTGTCAATTCATCCCAAAGTTTTTCTGCACTTTCGTTTCCGAAATAAATTTCAAAACCGCCACTTCCTGTATAACCGGTATTAGAAATAATCACGTTTTCTACACCAGCTACAGTTCCTACCGTGAAATGATAGTATGGAATTTCAGAAAGGTTGGTTTCCGTAAGTTTTTGAAGGGTTTCTACGGCTTTCGGACCTTGAATCGCAATGAGAGAAGTTTCGTCTGAAATATTACTTAATTGAGCTCCGAATTTTTCATTATAATGAGAAAAATGATTCCAATCTTTTTCGATGTTAGAAGCATTTACCACTACAAAATATTTTTCGTCATTCATTTTATAAACGATTAAATCGTCTACTATTCCGCCTTTTCCATTCGGTAGACAAGAATATTGCGCTTGTCCGTTCGTCAGTTTTTCTACATTATTAGAAGTGATAAATTGGAGTAAGTTTTTAGCTTCTGGACCTTCTACATAAAACTGTCCCATGTGTGAAACATCAAAAATCCCTACTTTTTCGCGTACAGCAAAATGCTCTTCTGTAACGCCAGAATATTGTACAGGCATTTCGAAACCTGCAAAAGGAACCATTTTAGCTCCTAAAGAAACGTGCTTGTTATACAGCGCTGTTTTTTTATCCATTTTTTATTTTTTTAACTTGATAAAAGATATTTTTTAATTTTTAACCTTTGCCTTTGCATTTACCTCTACCTCTACCTTTACCTCTACCTTAAAGATGATGCTTGTATTCTTCTAAAATGATTTTAAACCATTCAGTAAAATGTTCAGGATTTTGTTTCATTTCTTGGTCTAAATCTCCCATAGAAATATATCTTACTTCGGCTACTTCTTCTAAATTGAGTTGAAAATCTCCTTCATAATTCCCTACAAAAACATGGTCTAATTCGTGTTCCCAAAGATTTCCACCTACATCTGCTTTATAGATAAAATAGAATTTTTCTGAAATTTCGGTATCTATTCCTAGTTCTTCTTTTAATCTTCTTTTGGCTGCTTCTTCATAGGTTTCATTCGCTCTAGGATGGGAGCAACAAGCATTCGTCCATTGATTGGGAGAATGGTATTTTTCGGCGGCTCTTTTCTGCAGAATCATTTCGCCTTTTGAATTAAATAAAAATACAGAAAACGCTCTATGCAACAAACCATTGATGTGTGCTTGTTGTTTTTCCATCAAGCCCAGAACTTCATCATTTTCGGTAACTAAAACTACTTTTTCTTCCATAATTGTTCGACTTCTCAAATTTAATGATAATCTACGAGATAAAGAATTGATTTTAGAAATTTGAATTTTTTATACTTAACATAGCTTTTTTGTGCGTAAAATTTTTAAAAAACCTTTATTAATTAGGGATTTAATATCTATAATTTTCTCTAACTTTGCAACTTGAAAATCAGGTATTGGAGCATTCAATTTGAAAGGGATCGTAGTTGATGCACCTGT
>CAZHCK010000148.1:0-2619 GCA_964530915.1 uncultured Cloacibacterium sp.
GTTGAAAAGAATTTTATCGTGAGAAAACCTTTCAAAATTGAAAAAAGAAAAGCGTTTTTTGAACTAGAAATTACATCAGACAAAATTGATTTAGAAAAATTAGGTTTTGAAAATTTTAAAACGCATCCTCATTCAGCATTTCCTTTTTCTGGTGGTGAAAACGCAGCTTGGGAAAGATTGTATTATTATTTTGAGGAAACTCAACTGCTTAAAGATTATAAAAATACCAGAAATGGATTGGTAGGAAGTGATTACAGTTCTAAATTTTCGACATGGCTTGCTAATGGAAGCATTTCTGCGGTTTCTATTTATGATGAAGTGAAAAAGTTTGAGAAAAAATTCGGAGCCAATGAATCTACGTATTGGTTGATTTTCGAATTACTGTGGCGAGATTATTTCAAATTTATTGCTTTGCAACACCGCAATGAAATTTTTCACAAAAACGGACTTCAGCCCCATAAAAATATAGAATTTCATAACAATCCTCAAAAATTAGAACAATGGATTTCTGGAAAAACACATTCAGAATTTGTGAATGCCAACATGATAGAACTCCAAAAAACGGGTTTCATGAGCAATCGAGGAAGACAAAATGTAGCTTCCTATTTCTGTAAAAATCTTCAACTGGACTGGCGAATTGGCGCTGCCTATTTCGAGGAAATGCTCATCGATTATGATGTTCACAGCAATTACGGAAACTGGCTGTATTTGGCTGGAATAGGAAATGATGCACGAGACAGAAGTTTCAACACAGAAAAACAGGCAGAACAATACGATAGCAATAAAAAATTTAGAAATTTATGGCTGAAAAACCACTAAAAACGGCACAATTGATATTTCCGCATCAGTTGTTTCAAGAGATTTCATTTCTTGAAAAGGAAATTCCTGTGTTTTTAGTGGAAGAATTTTTGTTTTTTAAGCAGTATAAATTTCACCAACAAAAATTGGCTTTTCACAGAGCTACAATGAAATTCTATGAAAACTTTCTACTCGAAAAAGGATTCAAAGTTCATTATATAGAAAGCATTTCGGAACTTTCAGACATTCGAAATTTAATACAATTTTTAGAAAATGAAGGTTTTGAAAAAATCAAAATCATAGATGTTTGTGATGATTGGTTGGAGAAAAGGATTTTAAAGACAAAACTAGAAGTTGAGATTATAGAAAATCCTAGTTTTGTCAATTCAAAAGAAGATTTAAAGGTTTATTTTGAAGGCAAAAAACATTATCATCAAACCGATTTTTACAAGCAACAACGCGTTTCTAGAAATATACTTTTAGAAGACGGAAAACCAATTGGTGGAAAATGGACTTTCGATACAGAAAATCGAAAAAAATATCCAAAAAACAAAAAATCGCCTTCTATTTCATTTCCTCAGAATAATCGTTTTTACGAAGAAGCGAAAATTTATGTTTCTGAAAATTTCGGAAATCATTACGGGGAATTAACAGAATATCAAATCTACCCAACTACCTATTCAGAAGCTGAAATTTGGCTTGAAAATTTCTTAGAAAACAGATTTTTAGAATTTGGAATTTATGAAGACAGCATTGTAGAACAAGAGCATTTTTTGCATCACAGTGTGTTATCTCCATTGATGAACATTGGCTTTTTAACTCCAAATTACATCATCAAAAAATCCATTGAATTTGCTCAAAAAAATGAAATTCCGCTCAATTCTTTAGAAGGATTTATACGTCAGATTTTAGGTTGGCGAGAATTTATTCGAGGAATCTATTTGTACAAAGGAAGTTTCGAAAGAACCCGAAATTTTTGGAATCATCAAAGAAAAATTCCAAAATCTTTTTACGATGGAACTACAGGAATTGCTCCGATTGACAAAACCATTAAAAAAATATTGAAAACGGGTTACGCTCATCATATTGAACGATTGATGATTCTCGCTAATTTTATGAATTTGTGTGAATTTCATCCAGATGACGTCTATCAATGGTTTATGGAGATGTTCATTGATGCGTATGATTGGGTAATGGTTCCTAATATTTACGGCATGAGTTTGTTTGCAGATGGCGGAATCATGAGCACAAAACCGTATATCAGCGGAAGCAATTACCTCAAAAAAATGAGTGATTATTCCACCGAAAATTGGGGAGAAATATGGGATGCTCTTTTTTGGAATTTTATTGCTAAAAATCAAGAATTTTTTAGAAAAAATCCAAGATTGAGCATGATGCTCATCACTTGGAATAAAATGACGGAACAGCAAAAAGAATTACATCTCGTGAGAGCTCAAAACTTTTTAGAAAAATTACACCAATGATGAAAAAAAATTTTAGTGTAGAACAAATCGACAGGATTATAGAAATGGCTTGGGAAGACAGAACGCCATTTGAAGCCATTACTTTTCAGTTTGGGATTTCTGAAGCTGAAACCATCGCATTGATGAGAACTGAACTGAAAAGAAGTTCTTTCAATCTTTGGAGAAAAAGAGTGAATTCTGGCATTAGTCAAAAACATCTCAAAAAAAGAAATCCAGAAATTGAAAGATTTAAATGTACCAGACAGAGAACCATAAGTTTAAATAAAATATCAAAGAGATAAATGAGATTTTAGATGTAAGATTTTAGATTTTAGATTTAAAATCTGTGAGAAAAAAT